>JANYBJ010000132.1 GCA_025360845.1 bacterium | reverse complement strand
CCGGCAGGTAGGGTTAACGGAGGAGAGTGTATGAAAAAGGAAACACGAGTTGGCCTCGGTTGCGCGGCGATTGCGTTGGCGGCGGCCGGGGTGTTCGGATCGGAGTCGGGCACTGTGAGGGTGCAGCCCGAGAAGGCGCTGGTCCTTAAACTGGAGTGCCAGCAGTGGCAGGCGCTGGTGGCGGCTTGCGCGGCACCGGCGTTCTACGGCACCGGTGGCGCGGTGCCGCTGATCTACGACGACGGCACAGGGACACAGACGATCACACTGCCGCACGACACGCTGTCCGTGAAGGAACTGGGTAGCGACGCGCCTGCTGCGACGGCTGCGCTGGCGCTCAAATACTGGAAGCGCGCGGAGACGGTGTTCGCCGTTTCGACCTATGAACAGGCGCTCTGGGTCGTCCCGGCCGCCGCGCTGCTGGATGTGCCGGTGTTGGCGGAGCCGACCCCGGCCACGCTCAAGAAACTTGGCGCGAAGAAGGTGCTCGCGGTCGGCGCGTTCAAGCCTGCGGCCACGGAAGTGCTTGCGCTGGCCGATAAGGAGGCGGTCTGGAAGTTCCAGATTGCCGAAGCGGTTGCGCGGAAGCGGACGTGTGACTATGTGATCGTCACGAACCCGTACGATGCGGACGACAAGCCGAATCCCAACGTCCAGTGGCCCTGTCTGTCGCTGGCCACGGCTCCGCTGGCGGCTTACCGCCAGGCGCTTGTCCAGACCGGCGACTACACGGGCGACCGCGCGCGGCTGCACGCGCTGGGCGTGAGTTTGGGCGATGCCGGCGACAAGGCCAAGCTGGAGTACGTGAAGCCGCAGTTCCAGAAGGTCAAGGACGACGCCTATGCCGTCGCGGACTTTCTCAAGCAGAGCGGCCAGAGCCCGAAGTATCTGGCGATGGTGGGCGGATCGGTTGAGCTGCCTCACTACATCATCGACCTGCACACCAAGTACAAGTACTGGAACATCTCTATCGACTACGTGCCCGCCGACACGCCTTACGCCACGCTGAGTACGGGCACGGATTACGCGCGGTTCACGAAACCCGACCTGGCCGTGGGCCGGATCATGGCCGACAACGTGCTGGACGCGAGCCTGCAGCTCGTTAAAACCTTCTTTCGTAAAGAGTATCTGCCCGGCGGCAAGTATGCTGCACTGGTCCCGGCGGGCTGGGAGAAAAAGGCCGTGGTCTTCGATGGGCACCGGCTGAACCAGCCCGACGAAGGCGGTCCCGACGCCTCGCCGAACGAACCTTTCTTCCCCGCCAATGAGGTGAAGGCTGCGATCGCGAAATCGGGACTGATGACGGATTACGTCTTCCCGCGCGACCAGACGAAGAAAGACAGCCCAGGAGTCGACGCCCCTGAGCTGTTCGGGCAGACGAGCGCGTACGGGATCGTTCAGTACCTCACGCACGGCGATCCGCCCTATATGCGCATCGAGGCCGGGCGCAGCGGGCGCGACATGAAGAACTACATGGCGACCGGGCCGGAGTTCCGCAAGCGCCTCAAGTTCGAGGCTCCGACTGTGGCCTATGTGATCGGTTGCAACGTCGGGTGCGTCAACGCACCGTTCGCCACCAACGACGAATTCCTGCCGACCGCGGCCGTCCATGCCGGAGCCGTGGCGTTCCTGGCCCCGAACAAGTGCCAGGCGATCTGTTTCTGGCGGTACGCACCCAAGGGGCCTGGGTCGGACCAGTGCGTTCTGTTCTGGGAGAACGCCCTGAACAAGAGGCTGCCGGTTGGCGTCGCTTTGAACGAGGCCAAGTGGCAGGGCTACATCAACTGGAAGGACAAACAGTTTGAAGCCGACCGCGACAAAGACTCGGACAACGCGATCGAGGTGGACGCTCCATCCATGATCCTCTTCGGCGACCCGGCGCTGACGTTGTGACAACGGGCCGGTTTCCGCTGGCGCAAGCTTGTGCGCGATTGGTAAACTCGTGGCGACATGGTTCGGATAAACAAGACATTCCGTAGCGCTGCGTGGGCCGCGTTCTGCACGTGCGCCGCATACGCGGGCGGGCCGCAGTGGAACGGTTTCCGCGGCCCGGGTTGTGGCGTGTCGCCGTGGACCAACGCGCCGGCATCGTGGGACGGCGCGAGCGGGCGGGGCGTGCTGTGGAAGACGCCGCTCAAGATGACAGGGGTCAGCTCGCCGGTGCTCTGGGAAAGGCGCCTCTATCTCACGGAGGGGGACCAGCAGACGCGTTCCGTGTTGGCCTTCAATGCGGAGGACGGCACCCCGCTTTGGCGGCGGCTCGTGACGGACGGCGGCAAGGGCAAGCCATTGCCGCCGGTCTCGCCGTACGGTCTCGCCATGCCGACCGCCGCCTGCGACGCGAACGGCGTGTATGCGCTCTTCGGCACGGGCGACCTCATCGCTTTCACGCCGGAGGGCAAGCTTCTGTGGAAAATCTTCTTGGGGCGTCCGACGATCGGCTACGGCTTCTCCTCCTCGCCGTGTGTGGTCGGCAATCTCCTCTTCGTGCAGTACGACCACCACGAAAGCGGGCGCGTGATGGCCGTCGAGACAGCCACGGGCCGGATCAAATGGGAAGTTGAGCGCTCCCGGGGCGCGTCGTGGTCTTCGCTCATGGTCGTGCCCGACGCGGCGGGAAACCCCGTGATCGTCGCCAACGCCAACGGATCAACCACGGGCTATGACTTGGCCGGAAACGTGGTCTGGGACGTGGACGGCGCGACCGGCGAGGTCGCCCCATCCCCCGCGTGGTGGGACGGTTGCGTCTACGCGCTCAATGTCGGGTCGCGGCTCTATTGCCACCGCGTATACGGGGAACCGAAGAAAATGTGGGAGAAGCGTGGCTCTTTGAGCGATACGGCGAGTCCGGTCGTCATCGGCGGGCTTCTTTTCATGACGACGGGCGGAGGTGCGCATGCGTGTTTGGATGCGGTCACGGGCGAAGAGCTGTGGGACCGGAACGGCCCCGGCTGTTACGCGTCGCTCGTGGCGAGCGGGGACCGTGTCTACGCGCTGGGCCGCGAAGGGACTTGCGTGATCTACCGGGTCGGGCGGGACTGTAAAGTCGTGGCGACGTGCAGCCTCGGCGAAAGTGTTGACGCCACACCTGCCATGACGGACGGATGTCTCTACATTCGCGGCGGCAAGTCGCTCTGGTGCATCGGCGTTAAAGGAACGGACAAACCATGACAGACACCTTTTCAAGGGGTACTCTTCTACGGACCGCATGCGCGGTCTTACTGGGGGCGGCGCAGACCGTGTTCGGGCAGACGTGCGACGGCGCAGGTACGCTTTTCGGAGCCCACTTACAGCGCCCCGTCTTCTCGGCCTCTGCCGAAACCAACGGCGAGTTTGAGCTGACCTGCACGGTCGGGCTCCTCGGCGGTTGCTGTTTTCCGCTGACCAGTCACGCCGTGACCGCCGCGCTTGAACTTCCGCCGGGGCTGTCGGTCATCGACGGGCCTACGCCCACGAACTATCCTTCCATTGATGCGCCGCCCAGCGGCACGCCCAAGGCGTGGGCGACGTTCCGCTGGCGGCTTCGGCGGTTCCAGCCGGACGCCGGAGGCGACTTGGCGGTGACCGTCTCCAGCGCCGATTCCGGGCAGGTCAGGGCCGTGTACGCGCAGGGGCCGCAGACACGCATCAACATCAGCGGGCCTCTTTTGCCGGAGACGGTCGCCGGCGGACAGAAAGTGGCTCTCGCCGTCGATGCCTCGTGTCTCGACCAAGACCGGTATCTCAAGCGCGTGCGCTTCTGGTACAGCTCTGAAATCCCGTCCGATGCCGATGCCGTCGATGTGCCCGCCGGGCTCGAAGAGCGTGGCATCCTGTGTTTCACGGCGGGGGGGCGTCAGAGCAAAGTTCAGGGTGTGCCGCTGGAACTGACCCGCAAGTATGAGCCCAAGGTGTGGCGCGGCACGCTCGTGGTCCCGAAGAGCGGGACATTCTGCGGCGTGGCGATCGCCACGGACGACGCGGGCCGCACGGCCTGCGGACCGGTTGTGCGCGGGGCCGCGCCTAAGGCTGTTGTCAAGCAAGCGGAAGCGCTCGGATATCCGGTGGAAGGGTCGGTGGCGGCATTCTTGTTCCTCGACGCAAGCGACGCCTCGCGCCGGCTTGCGGAACAGATGGAGACGTACCGCAGCGCGGCTCCGCACCGCATCCATGTGCTCTGTTTCGTCGAGGGCGCGACGCCCGCGACCGTCATGACCGACTATCGAAAGAAATTCAGCGTGTCCCATCTGCCGGCTGCCGTCTTCGACGGACGGTACTGTGTGGACGGCACCAATTCGGTGGCACTCACAGGAACTTTGGACCGGTGCTTCAACAAGCCGTCGCCGCGGCTGAGCATGGAACTGCACGGCGGCGTTGTCGCGGGCAGGGAGTTGTCGCTCGGTTTCATCCTGTGCAACCATTCCTCGGCGGACGAGGTGCGGGGTGGCCTCTCGGCCTTCGCGTGCGAGAGCGGTGTGGCGGTAGGCGGGTGGCGGTGCGATCGCGTGGCGCGTCAGGTGCTGGAGGAGAACCGCCGCTACAACGTGCCCGTTAAGAAGTGTCAGGCACCGACCCTGCTGAAATGGGAATTGCCCAAAGGCGTGCAGCCGTCACAGACTGGCGCATTGATCCTGATACAGGATGAGGCGGGGCAGACGATCGACTCGATCTGCACGGAGAAGCCCTGCAGCCGGACGGGGATCTGCGGCTGAGGAGGTTTTGATGAATGGTCCTGCCGTAGACGCATCCCGCTATTTCGACTACGCGGCATCTGCGCCGCCGTTTCCCGAGGCGCTGGAGGCGCAGTCGGAAGCCGCGCGGCGCTGGTTCGGCAACCCTTCGGCCGGACATGCGGCGGGCCGGGCGGCGGCGCTGGAGCTGCGGCGGCTGAAAGCGGCTTTCGCGCACGCGCTGGAGTTCACGGATGGGCGGGTGGTGCTGATGTCCGGCGCGACCGAGGCGAACAACTGGGTGGTCCGCAGCGTGGCGGCGCGTGATCCCGAAAGCCGCATCCTGGTTGCGGCAGATACGCATGCTTCAGTGTGGCAGGCGGCCCGGCTGTTTGAGGAGCGGATGGACGTGCTCGCGCCGGACCGCGCGGGCCGCATAATGCCTGCCGCGCTGGCCGCCGCGCTGAGGCCCGGCACGCGGCTCTTCTGCTGTTCGCACGCGGCGAACGAGACGGGGGTGATTCACGACGTGTCCGCGCTCTCGGCGCTGTGCGCGCGGCGCGGGGTGCTGTGCCATGTCGATGGCGCGCAGGCTGTCGGGCATCTGCCGGTGCGATTGTCCGAGCTGTGCTGCGAGTCCTATGTGTTCGCGGCGCACAAGTTCGGCGGGCCGCGCGGCTGCGGCGGCGTCTGCCTGCGGTGGGACGGCGGGGCTGGCTGGCTGGCGGGCGGAGGGCAGGAGGGCGGACTGCGCGCGGGCACCGAGAATCTGCCGGGTTTGGCGGGGGCGGTCGCGGCGCTGCAATGCTCGTTGACTTCGCTGCCGCAGGAGGCGGCGCGTCTGCGGGGGCTGGCGTGCCGACTCGCGGATGCCGCGCGGACGGCGGACGCGGCGTGCCGGGTCAACGGCGATCCGGCGGTTGGCTTGCCGGGGCTGGTGTCGCTCTCGTTTGCGGGACTTGACGGTCATGCGCTGGCGGCGGACCTCGACCAGCAAGGGTTTGCGGTGGGAACCGGGTCGGCCTGTTCCGAAGCCAAGCCTGAGCCTTCGAGGACGTTGCTTGCGATGGGGCTGACACCGTCGGAGGCGCTGGGCACGGTGCGTGTTTCTATGGGGAAACGGACGAACGATAACGATGTTGCTGATTGGGTCAACGTGTAAACGGCGACGGTGCGTCGTCACAGAAAGTTAAGGTAGGGACGGCTCCCCG
>JANYBJ010000108.1 GCA_025360845.1 bacterium | reverse complement strand
CGATCTCTGTATGACGAACGTGTTGAAGAAACTGGCTGTTCCTGTGGTGATCTGCGGGACTTTGTGGCTGGGTTCCTCCGCCGAAGCGCAGGTCGGGGTCGCAGATATCATGAGCATCAGCACGACGTTGGGGCTGGAGGGGGCTCCCGTGTATTCCGCCGGCACGCCGATCGAAATCAAGATCGGCATGCTTGGCAATTGCGCCATGACGAATACCCTGCCCGGGCCGTACACGCTGCCTCAGCTCCGCATGATTGTCAACGGCGACAGCAGTTCGTTTGCCCAGATGACATCGTACGCACCCTCCTACAATTCGGCCAATCAGCGCACGACGTTCACTTTCTGGTATACGGTGAAGCCGGGCGACATGGCTTTTCCCTTGAAAATCTATGGAAACCCCGGCGGTTCCACGACGGGCGACAAGTATGAAATCGTCAACAACGGGTATACCTTCTATAACAGAACCACGGGCAGCAACCTGGTGTGGCGCTTCGCCTCGTCAGGGTTTATCGGCAGCGACGTGATCGACGTCGATTTCGCGCAGGTGGCCAAACGGACGATTCAGACGCTGTCGTTCGCAGACGCCTTCTGTCCGGTCACGGTCGCGGCTTCCGACAGCACGACGTGGCGCGTGACCTCGCAGAATCCGATTCCGGCGGGCAACTCCGTCAGTTTCTACGTGTGGCCGGCCAACACCAACATCGTCCGCGTCGGGTCTGACCCCACCAAGACCGCCCTGCAGGTGTTCATGAATGAAGGGACAACGACGGTCGATTTCCCGATCACCGGATTGTCCACCGGAACGACGCAGATCGTCTTGCAGCGGGTGAGCGACTATTTGAACAACGCCACGGTGGGCGTGACCAACTATATCACCCGCACGATCACGGTGACGGCGCCGCCGGAGCCGACGGTGAGCGTGAGGCTGTCGGGTTCAGACACGGTGACGCTGGATGAGTCTTCGAGCCTGAACACCGGTTCGCTGACGGTCCAACTGTCGCAGATTTACGCGCAGGATGTGTGGGTGCGCTTGACCACGGCACCTGCCAGTCAGAACAACTTGGTCTTGGTCCCTTATCCCTATCTTGTCCGAGTGCCTGCCGGGTCACTGGCCTCGTCGGTGGTGCCTTTCAGTCTGCCGGACGGCACGGTCACCAGTCTGCTGACGGGCGTCGTGATATCTCCGGTGGTGACCAACACGCCGGCCAGCACCTTCTTTACGCGGATGAAGGCCGGAACGGTGTATGTCCGCAACGTCAAGCCGCAGATCCTGCAGCCGCTCGCCACGGATACGCCGACCGCGGTCCGCGGCGCTCCGTTCCCGTTCGACTGGACCGTGTCGGATGTGCCTGCGGATATGGCCTCCGGCATGACGCTGACGTGGAACTTCGGCGACAGCACGCCCAACGTGATCGTGACCGGCGCGGTCGGCCAAGTCTATCACACCTATACGTCGCCTGCGACCGGGACCGGAACCAAGACTGTCAAGGTCACCGCCAAGGACAAGGACGGCGCCGTTTCCGACGAGGTGCAGTTCACGGTCACGGTGGGGCAACCTGTTCCCAGACCCAGCGTCCGCGTGGTGCCTTCGGCGTATGAATATAATGAAACCTCGACCAACAGCACCGGGCTGTTGAATCTGGTCCTGTCCGAAACGTTCGGGGAGGACGTGTGGGTGCAACTGAGCACCTCGCCCGCTGGACAGAGCAACATCGTGCTTTCCACGATGAATGCGATCCGTATCCCGAGCGGTTCCACGAACACGGCTGTCGGGATCAAGTTCAGTATCCCGGACGGCACGTTATTGAGCGAAGTGGCGGGCGTCGACATCAACCTGACGGTGACGAATTTGAGCGCGAAGTCGTATTTTACGGACTTGCAGGGAGCCACGCTCTTTGTGAACAACGTCCGCCCGGTGATCACCAAGCCGCTGGCCGCGAATCTGGCGTCAACCCCGCTGACACCCTTTAACAATGTGCCGATGGGCACACCCTTCCCGTTCAACTATACGGTGGTGGATGTGCCGGCGGACGGACCGACGATGTCCGTGACGTGGGACTTCGGCGACGGCATCACCAAAACGGTGACCGGTTTGGTGGGCGTGGTCTACCACACCTACGGAAGTTTGGGCGACAAGATCGTGAGCGTGAAGGCGACCGATAAGGATGGCGGCGAGTCCGACGAGATCCAGTTCAAGGTCACGGTCACGCCTCCTCCTCCGCTGCCGACCGTGTCGGTTCTTCCGCCCGCAGGGCCGCTGAGCGAAACCTCCACGCCGAGCACGGGGCAGATCACGGTGCATTTGTCCGAGGCGTTCACCAACTCCGTGACGGTGCAGTTGAACGTGACACCGGCCAACAGCGCCGCGAACGGTGCCATTGTCCTCAGTACGAACAAGGTGGTGATTGCCAAGGGACAGTTGGATGTCGTGGTGAAGTTCAGCGCCAGGGACGGTACGGATCTTTCGAGCGCCACCGGCTTCTTGGTGTCGCCGGTTGTGTTGGCGACGCCATCGGCGGTCGCAACGTATACGGAGCTCGTTCCCGGACTCATCGAGATTATGAACGTGGCCCCGACGTTCAACACGCCTACGGCGATGGACCTGACGGGTACCGACGTGGCGTACGTGATCCCGCAGGGCACGGCCTGGACCTACGCCTGGAGCGTCGCGGATGTCGCCTTGGATTTGCCGACTATGAACGTGACGTGGGATTTCGGTGACGGGACGTCTCAAACGGTGATCGGCGGCAGCGGCAATTTGGTGCATACATACACGGTGATCGGCGATCTGACGGTCACGGTCGTTGCGTTGGACAAGGACGGCGGACGCGCCGAAGTGAAGTTCAAGGTCCGCGTCGCCCCGTCCAAAGCGGTGAACGTCACGCCGATCGGGCCGAACATGGAGGCTAATTACTGGGGTGCCCAAGGTTTGGGCAACGGCATGGTCTTCTCGCCCGACGCGCGTAGCTGGCAGAATCTGGACAATGTGTATTTCTTCAAGTACGACCCGGGTGTTGCCTCCGCGACACTCCGCGCCGTGCCTTACAAGGCCGGTTCCGCAGGGTATACGGTGACCAATTACAACGACTCGGGTGTCGCGGTCCCCGGCGCGTTTAGCCTTTACGACAGTTTCTTCTATGTCTGGGTCGGTGCTGACCAGGGCCTTCCCGAGGCCGATCTGAGCCCGGCACAGGCCGGACCGACCACCGTGGTCACCCTGCCTGCGGCACAGACCGGCGGCACGACTACGACGCCTTCAAGCGTGGATGTCCGCGTCATTCAGGCGATCTTCAGCCGCGAGTACCGGATCGCTGACAACATGGGCGACATCAATCTGGACGGCATTCCCGACAAGATATCCACGCGTTACAATCTGGCTGCCGTGGCGGCAGGATTGGCAGGCAACGGCAACGCGACGGGTGGCACACCGGCTGAGCTGTTAGACGTGTCGAACTTTAACGGTGACAAAGATGCGGCGGGGAATGTGGTCGGCGACTTCCTCCCCGGTGCGGCGAGTGGCGGCAGTGCCATCATCGGCGGCATTTCCAACGTGTTCGCCGCGGTCGGCGACCCCTTCACGGCGATTCTCGAGGTGCGCGGCTTCCACCCTGGCCTGAACAACAAGCAGTACGGGAGTGACCCGGACTACGGCCCCGGCGAGACGCGCGGTGACGAGCCCAGCGTCGGTGACCGCCAGGGCACCGATCCGACACTGCAGGATACGGACGGCGATTTGTTCCCGGATGGCTGGGAGTACTACTTCTGGTACAACGGCATCATGAAGCACATGAACGGTAGCCGATACAACCCGCTGGATGTGGCGGTGGGCACGGTGATCGATTACAAAGACATCTATACGGCCTTCGATCCGCTGGTTCCGGCCACTGACGCTGAGACCGGTGCCGCAGTCAACCGCGATTTGGACAATGACGGACTGAAAGATATCGAAGAGTTGACCATCGGAACCAACCCGATCAACTGGGATACCGACGGCGACGGCATGTGCGACGGCTGGGAAGTGATGCGCGGCCTGAACCCGAACGATTCGCGCGACGGCTTGGATCCCGCGATGAACAATCCCGACGGCGATTATATGGCCATCGCCACGGTCGCCCGTCAGCTCGCCACCGTGGTGCGCGGGACCGTGACGAACACCTATCTGACCACCGATGCGGCCGTCGGCAACACCAACGGCGCCTTCAACACCTGGTACCACTACGGCGATAACAATGCCCCGCTCGCGCTCGGCCGCCCCGTGACCCTTGAGGCTGGTCAGGTCGTCACCGCGGTCGTTTCGACCAATGTGTTGATCATGCACTTCCAGGTCTACAACGAGTTCGGTTTCGATCCGCGCACGGCGTGGATCGGCTCGATCAATCCGGCCAACCTCCCGCAGCGTTTCGGCGCACCGCTCACCGGTGGAGCGCCGAACACCAAGCCCTTCACGTCGGTGGACGAATACCTGCTGATGAAGTTCATGTCCGAGAACCGCATGAATGGCGCGACGGCGTCCATCGGTGCGGGCAACGCGGCCAACAAGACCCGTGAATGGAGCCTGTTCTCGACCGATCCCAAGACGCCGGACACCGACGCCGTTGTTCAGAACGGCGCGGTCACGCTGACTGACGGAATGCCTGACGGCTGGGAGCTGTATGTGTCCTGCGCCAAAGGCACCCGCGTGATGACCATCTCGCCTTGGAACGCCGAGGACGGTGGTCTCGAACTTGACCCGGCCCCGGGCGGCGACGGGCTCAACAACACGCGTGAGTTCGCGGGCACCGACTCGTGCCTGGCGTATGCGTCCCCCGCTCTCTACGGTTCGAAAACGACGACCGTGACGATCACCCGTCCGCTTGTTGACCAATACTGGGTGAACAAATTCTGGCCGACCGATCCTTGGAACAACGATACGGACGGCGACGGCTTGAGCGACGGTGCCGAGAGTGCCTTCCAGTACGGCAAAGCGGTGGACAACGGCAGCACCTGCACGCCGGGCGGCGGCCTCAACCCCTGCTCAGTGGACACTGACCGCGACAGTCTGCCTGACGCGTGGGAGAGCCAGTTCACGGGAACGATGCCGACGGCGGCACCCTATGCGATTACCAACGGCATGGACGGTACGGTCTCCGACTACGCTCAGGATTGGGATCACGACGGCTTGCTGAATTACCAGGAGTACTGGGTGCAGGCGGATCGCGGTTTCCGCTATGACATCCCGGCCACGGGCGCGGTCCGCCGGGTCACAGGGAACGCGGAGCTGCCGATGAACAACACCTTCAGGCAGATCAGTCTGTTCACCGAGGTGACCAATGTGTGGGATAACGCCCGCAAGACGTGGGGTTTCCCTGGGCCGACCCTGTATATCATGCTGCCGGTGGGGCCGAGCAAGCTGTATGTGAGCACCGACCCGCGCGACCCCGATACGGACGGCGACGGGATGGACGACTATTACGAAATGTTCCACGGGCTCAACCCGATTTTGGGTGATCCTTTGCTCGTCAAGGGTGACCGCATAGCGAACGCTTACGTTGTGGCCGGCGCTTACACCATCGATTACGGCGGATACCCTCTCAATCTCGGTAATGACTGGGGTGTTATCTTGCCCATGAACTTCGTGAAGTATCCTTGGCTGACGGGATTGCCGCAGGCAGACCCGGATGCGGACGGCTTGCGCAACCTTGAAGAGAAGCTGTTGCCGAATACGGCCGCGCCGCCCTATTCGCACACTGATCCGACCCCGCTTTGGATGACCGATTCCTCCAATCTCGAAGACAGCTACACCTCACGCTTCTATATCCCTGGCAGCGCGTTCTTCTGGCCGGCCACAGGGCCTGTGCCGACCTACATGTTCTCCTTCGAGGAGAATGAGGGCTACGACACCGATAACGACGGCGTCTCCGATAAGGCTGAGCTGATGCAGACCGCGACGACACAGTCTGATCCTCTGGATCATGACGATCCGATGCGGCGGCAGGCGATCTGGTTCAACGGAACGAACTCTGCGGCCCAGACGCTGCTTGGGTTCGCTTATGGCGAGTGGGCTTTCCGCAGTTTCACCGTTGAACTGTGGGCGCGTCCTGAGAATGCGCAGCGTGATCAGGTGCTGATCGAACGGCCGGTCGTCTACCGCTCGAGCGATCTCAGCACCACAGGCATGGTTGTCCGGCTGAACTTCCGCGTCGGCATCGCTGCGGACGGACGCGTGTATGCCATGTTCCAGAATGCGGGTTTGCACGACTCGCACACCGGGGTTGTCAAGGCGTACGGCCGGGCACTGACGACCAACCAGTGGGTGCATCTCACCGCACGTATGGACGGCGCGGCCGGGAAGTTCGACCTGTTGGTGAACGGACTCATCGAGACGTCGGTGCCGACCACGCTGATCCCTGCCAACGGGGTGATCAACACGCTGATGACGCCGAACGACCCTGTGCCGAACTATGTTTCGGTCACGGCGGGTGCTTTGGTTTTGGGGTCGGCGAATATCAATCCCGCCGCGCTGATGCCGACGTGGCTGGATTACGAGCAGTTCTATCTGGGCTTCATCGATGAGGTCAGGGTCTGGGACGGCGCACGTGACAATGATAGTATCCATACTGATTACACCAAGCGTTTCACCAATGCGGATTTGTCAGCTAATCGGCGTGCGGTGCAATCGAGCATTGCGGTTGGAGGTTCGCGTGTGACCGGTTCGGCGGTGTCGTTGCAGCCGGAACTGATTTATCACTACACCTTCGACAACCTGTTCAGCGCGGACAACGCGGCTTCGGTCGCGCAAACGCCCCGCGGATTCAACGATCCGCAGGTGGCTATTAATCGTCCCGCCGGAACCGTGGTGGGCTGGTGGGATGCCCTGTTGACGCACAGCACGGTGTATGCGGATTACGGCTATATCCCGTGGATCGAAAATGGAGTCGCACATCTGCCGATCTTCGGCGGTGTTACAGTGATCGGGACAAATACGGTCATTTTGTCTGCTGATACGGTGCTTGATTCGGTGTACTACTCGCATACGCATACGGGTGCCCTTCTGAGCACCAATTTGTTCCCGAACAGCAACAATCCGTATGGCTACTACTATGAGACCGCATTGGGCGGTATGGACGGATACACGATCGCGGATGATCTGCTTCCGCTGGGCGGCGCCTATGCCAAGCAGGCGGTGGAGATGTGGGATAACGGTGCGGCCAGCAGTGTCTGGGCCGAGACCGGAACCGACAGCGATTCCGACGGATTGCCGGATTGGTGGGAGGCTTATGTGGCCTCGATTTATCCGGGTGTCAATCTGGGTTGGTACGATTTGTATCCGGACGGCAGCGGCATGACGGCAGGTGAGCGCTATATGCGTGACTTGGCGAACGGCTATACGCAGACCAACAATCCGAACAGTCCGACCTACGATCCGACGAAGCTGGTCAAGCAGACCTCCGACATGGATGGTGACGGGTTGCCCGATTGGTGGGAGAACCTCTACAACCTCAACCCGAATGACGCTACCGGTGACAATGGTGCGATGGGAGATCCGGATCTCGACGGACTCAGCAACTATGCGGAGTACCTGATCTCTGAACGCTACGGGTTCCGTTTGTCGCGTCCGAACAAGTTCCGTACGAATGCGAGTCAGGTGGAGTCGGACTACTTCCAGAAGCAAGGCTCGCTCTATTTGGGCGAGATGTTCTCAGATCACGACTTCATGGAGGATGCCTGGGAGGACGAGTACGATCCTTACTACGTCAGTCGTTTTGCGTATGATCCGCAGATGGATTATGACCAAGATGGTTGGTCTAATTGGTCCGAAAGCCGTTACGGCGCGAGCGCGTTGCGTAGTGATCCGACGATGGTTATGCATTTGAATCCCGAGGGAACTTCCGTCAAGGATTTCCCAGTGCCGGTCATCGAGACTCGCATGACCTACAATGGCTTGCATCCGATCGGCAACCTTATGCTCTACGCTTTTTCCAAAGCGTCGATGGATGGAATACCCGACGCCATATACAATATTCAGACGGTCGGTGGAGGGGTGGCGACCACCACTAAGAATCTTGGCTTCTGGGGTCCAAAAACGATTAAAGGGTTCTTGTCCCCCGGAACGGTAATACCCGGTTCGATAGCAATCCAGTTTGTGGATCCGGTTGACAATCCTTTAGCTTATAGCGTTACAGCCGGACGCGATGTGGGCGACTCCACTGGAATGAAGGGCTTTATTAAAGGGTTCACGGGTAACGGGATAGAAGTGACTATCGGCACAATCAACTATATTACCGGCGAATATGAAATCGATATGGCCTGGTATAGTGGTTTGCGGTTGGCTCAAGTCAGTAATAATGGGCAGAATTGGGTTGTCGCGCATCCCGAGAACTCGTATATCAAGATCAACTATCGGTCTTCGCAGATTATGGGATGGCCCAAAACGCTGTATCTGTCTGATGCCGAATTACCAACAGTCGCCCGCCAAAGTTTGGGTTACATCAGGGAGGGAACGAACTACTTCTTCGCTGTGCTCGACCTAAATAACAACGGGGTATGGGACGCGGGTGAACCGTGTGGTGTAGCCGATGGATCTGGCGTGGACATCGGGTGGGACCGGAACGTCGTGAATATTGAATTGAAGGATTATGCGCCGAACTATGTGCGTATGACCCTCAATCCGGCGGTGCGTACCGAGGATGTGATCTTCGGGTCTGGCGTGACGGGCGGTGCGGGCGGAGGTGCAGTAACAACGCCAAGCAGCGAGACGCGTGTGCGTATTCAACGCAAGTACGTCGGTACCGGAACACCGCTTACCTACACGCCGGCGGTGAGCCAGCGGTATGTGCTCGACAAGACGGTTCAGTTGCGTGACTACATTCACGACGGCGACTTCTTGGAGCAGGGTTCGTTGGGTTTGGACTGGGGCCTGCCGGGTGATGTCGCGTCCACTGCCCTTGCGGTGGTCTACCAGGTGTACCGCAACAACGAGGCGGTCACGGCGGTATACACATTCACCAACACGTTCGACGTCGGGCGTGCGAAGGCCGTGTCTACGTCTCCGATCAACGGGGCGTACGTCTACTCCGCGCGTCCGACCTTCAAGTGGACCATGCCGCAGGCCTTCACGGCCTTCACGTTGGAAATCCGCAAGGGTTCCTCCAGCGGTACGGTGGTGTACAACTCCGGCACGGTGATGGCGCCGGTTCGAGATGTCGAGGGCAACTGCATCTGGACCGCTCCGATTTACGCGGGCGACCGGGTGCCTTCGACCGGGCAGATATTCTCGTCGAACACGGCCTATGCGTGGCGTGTGATCGCGCAGAATCCCAAGTTCTACGATACGGCGGGCACATCCTGGTCCGATTGGAAGATGTTCCGTCTGGATGTGAACCAGCCCTTGGACTCCTCGGGGTACGGCGCGATTCAGGCCCGGGTCAAGTACTACGGCCCGGCGACGAACCTGTTGTCCAACCGCGTGAAGGTACAGGTGTTTCACAACGGCGGGTTCAACGGTACGCCGGAGGCTGAGTATACATTGACGGCTAGCGAAGTGACTTCCATGCTGGTGCCCGGCGCGACGAATGCTTACGTCGTCCTGCGTGGCTTGGCTCCGAGCAATGTAGCTGGCGATTACTATGTCCGCGCCTTCATCGACCACAACCAGAACGGTGTGCGCGACGTGTGGGAGTCGTGGGGCTATGCGAACTACTACGGTATCACCGACAAGTCGTTTGACCCGTACCCGATTAAGGTTGAGTTTAAGCCTCTGGCTCAGGTCTACGATATCCGCATTGAGGATGCCGACTCTGATCAGGACTGGTACCCGGACGCTTGGGAGTACGAGCAGAATCCTGCCGGCGACTTCCTCAATCTGACGGGACCCTCACCGGCTACGAATCCGGACACCGAAGTCAATCCGTTCCTGTCGGTGACCACCAGCCTCGGACGGACAGGGTTGTCGCTGTTCTCCGCTACGCTGGCGTTGACGACATCGGATGCGGACGGTGACGGATTGGGCGATATGACTGAACTGGTTCTGGGTACCAATGCGCGTGCGGCGTCGAGCGCAGGCGACGGCTTCACGGATGGCGCAAAGGTCAGCCTGGGCCTGTCACCGTTTGACACGCTGGATTTCAACGTGACGGGACTGGACCTGAGCGACACTGCGGCCACGCTGAAGTGGAAACTGAATGTCAAGAAGGCTGCGGATCTCAGCCGTTCCCTGGTGAGCACGACAGGCACCGCGTCGAAGCGGTATGAAATCCAGTACAAGGCCTCGCTGGCTGATCCGGTGTGGACGACGGTGGTGACCGGTACGGTGACGTTGGACGGCGTGCAGCCTGACAAGGTCGATCAGGTCGGCATGAGCGAGGTCAATGTGGCACAGGGCTTCTTCCGTATCCAGTTGAACAACCTGTAGTCGGTTAGAAAATCTGAAACGACCGAGGGCTCTGAGGAGCGAGGTGAAGCCTCCTCGTCAGAGCCTTCGGGGTATAATACCGATGAGGCAAAAAGGCTGTTTTATGTACGGGATAACCGCATAAGTTTCGGGCGAAGGTGGGCGCAGGATGGAGTTGCTATGATAAAGCTTAGAGCGAAGGTATTGAGTTGGGCGGGCATGTTGATCTGCTCCGCTGCGTTTGTGCAGGCCGCTCCGTTTGCCCAGACCATCCGGTTCGAGCAGCCAGACGGCGCGAAGGTCGATCTGTGGGGCAAGGGCGATGAGTTTTCCGCTGTTTTCGAGACGCCCGACGGGTTCACGGTCACTTTTGACCCCGCCAAGAAGGCGTATGTTTACGCCCAGGTGTCGGCTGACGGTACCGCGCTCATTGATGCGGGCATGGAAGTCGGCAAGGGGGATCCTCGGACGCTCGGGTTGACCCCGCATCTGCGCATTTCACTCGCGGCGATGGTGCAGCAGGCGCAGACCCGTTTTCAGAAATGGGATGCGGACATGAACGTGACCCGGCGTTGGGAGCAACGCAAGAGCATGCGGCGCATGAGCGAGCTTCAGATGGCGGACGGACCTTCTATGGCTCCGCCGAGTTTCAAGACCACAGGTAACAAAAACGGCTTGTGTCTGCTGATCGATTTCGAAGACGATCCCGCCACGGTTCCGCAGGGGAGCATCGTCAATTTCTGTAACGGCGACGCCTATGCGGGCTACGGCAACAACGGGTCGGTGAAGAAGTATTTCCAAGACGTCTCCAACAACACGCTGACCTATTCGAACGTGGTCACCGCCTATATCCGCATTCCGAACGCCGCCCCGTATCATCCGAAAAGCTGGTACAACGACACCACAAAGGACTGCGGCGGACAGGCGAGTCTGCTGATCCATGATGCGGTCGCCATTATGAAGGCGCTGCCGAACTACGCGACGGAGATCCAGCCCACCTTCAGCAGTCTGACGACGGACGGGGCTGGCAATATCGAGGCCTGCAACATATTCTACGCGGGCGGCAACGGTGGCGTGTGGGCCATGGGTTTATGGCCGCACTCCAGCGGAATTTCGCCGCTGGAACTGGCTCCCGGGAAGAATATTGCAAGATATCAGGCGACCAACATCGGCAACTCGTTGGAAATCGGCACGTTCTGTCACGAAAACGGACACATGCTCTGCGGCTTCCCCGACATCTATGATTACGATTATGACTCCAAAGGCGGCGCGGGAAATTTCTGTCTGATGGACTATGGCGGAGGCGGGGTCAACCCGGTTCAGGTCTGCGGCTATCTCAAGTATGTGGCCGGTTGGACGACGACCGTGGACCTGACCTCAAGATCATCCTTGACGATCACGTTGACCGCTTCGCCGGGCGACGGGTTCAACCATTTTTACCGGTATGCCAAACCCGGCGTGGCGACGGAATACTACTTGTTTGAGAACAGGCAGAGGGCGGGACGTGACGCGAACATCAATGCGTCAGGCATAGCGATCTGGCATGTCGATGAACTGGGCGACAAGGATAACCAGAGTCTGGTTTACAACACCTCGCACCTGAACTACGAGTGTACGTTGATGCAGGCGGACAACCTGTGGGATTTCCAGAACAACGTCAACGCCGGCGACGCCAACGACCTCTATTTTAAAGGGAATTCGGCCGTCGCCTATAACAGCACGTTCAGCGATTCTTCCACCCCCGCTGCCCGCTGGTGGGACGGAACCGCTTCGCTGATCGAAGCGGAGAGCTTCAGCGTCAGCGGCAATGTGATGACCTTCTCCCTGCGGCGCAGACCGCCCGTGATGTTGACTGTTGGCGCGTTGCCGGACGGTTGGGTCGCCACACCGTATTCCTATCTTCTGTCCGCTGTCGGCGGTGCCACGCCCTATACGTGGGCGATGGTTTCGGGGGCTTTGCCGGCAGGACTGTCGTTCGGCAGCGACGGAACAATCAGTGGCACGCCGACTGAGGCGACGACAGCCCTGTTCAGCGTTGCGGTCCTCGGCGACAACAACTTGGCTGCCACGAATCAGTTCAGTCTCACAATCAGGCAGCCGCTGAATATCCCGCTCACGGAGACGTTCGAGCACAGCGGAGCGAACCCCGAGGGGTGGGTTCTGGAATTCGTGACGAACGCGGTTCCCTGGGTTTACCGAAACGGCGGCGTTCTGGGACATCCGGTCAGCGCGCACGGAGGCAGCTATAATGCCTGTCTGTCGGTGACGGCTGCGGACCCGGCGATCACCCGGCTGGTGACGCCGCCGATCAGTTTCGGTCCGTCGCCCCGTGCCGCGCAAATGACCTTCTGGCTTTACAATGAAAACTATGCGGGAGATCAGGATGAGTTGAGGGTCCTCTATAAAACGTCAGCGGCTGCGCCCTGGACGCTGATTCAGACCTTTAGCACATCCGTCAGCCAGTGGAAGCAGGAAACGGTGACCCTGCCGGAGCCGGGCCCCGTTTACTTTATCGCTTTTGAAGGGACTGCGCGTTTTGGGTACGGCATCTATGTCGATGACGTGAACGTGTTTGACCCGACGCCGCCGCTGGGCCTCACCAACGGCGAGGTGCTGCCGGAAGCGGTGATTAACGTGCCTTATACGAACATTTTGAACGCTGTCGGCGGCAGGGCGCCTTACACCTTTACGCTGGCATCAGGCGCACTGCCAGCGGGGATGTCGTTGAGCACGATCGGCGTTATCAGCGGCACGACGCCGACGGTCGGCACCGCCACATTCTCGGTGAGGTTAACGGACGCCGACAGTTCCGCGGTCACGGCGCCGTTCACCCTGACCGTCACCTTGCCCAAGGTGGTGCTGTTCACGGAAACGTTCGAGAACGGCGGCCAGATTCCGGTCGGCTGGACGCAGGAGTATGTGACCAACACCGTCAGTTGGCGGTTCCAGAGCGGCGGCGGCGACGGCAATAATCAGCATCAGCCGGTCAGCGCGCACGGCGGCGGCTTTAACGCGGTGCTGTGGACGTCATCGAGGCCGGATCATAAGACCCGGCTGGTCACGCCGGCCATCAACTTGGGTGCGGCGCCCGCGAGCATCCGCCTTTCGTTCTGGCATTGCATGACGGTCGATGCCGGCGACCAGGACCAGTTGCGCGTCTTTTATAAGACCTCGGCAACGGGGGAGTGGACGCTGATACCGAACGCGACCTACACGGCGAATGTGCCGGACTGGACCCAGCGGATCTTGGTGGTGCCGAATCCGACCAGCACCTATTATCTGGCCTTCGAAGGCAATGCGAAATTCGGAAACGGAGTCTGCCTCGATGATATCCGGATCGCCGATGAAGCCAGTGCGCCGATCATCACAACCACAACGCCGCTGCCGAACGGTCTTGTCAACGTGCCTTATCTGCAGACGCTGGCCGCGACGGGCGGAGTAGAGCCGTATACGTGGACGGTGGTGTCGAACGCCTTGCCCGCAGGTCTGACCCTGAGCGGCGATGGCATCATCAGCGGCACGCCGGCCGGCACGGCGCTGGCCAACTTCCGCGTGCGCGTGTCGGGCTCCGACGGATACGCCTCCACCAACCTCTTCTCGTTGCGGATCGCTCAGGTCCAGATCGTTCCAACGGCCGAGTCGTTCGAGAACAGCGGCAGTATCCCGACCGGCTGGACGCAAGAAAGGAAGCAGGGAAGCGCGAACTGGACCTTCCGTTACGGGAGCCCGCGAGGGATTCCGGCGGCGCCGCACAGCGGCCAGTACAATGCGTGTCTGTATACCGAAGACTCCAGTTTCAACATTGTCAAACTGGTCTCGCCGATGCTTAACCTCGGCGTCGCGACACCCAACACGACCGTGAGCTTCTGGATGTGCATGGCGAGTGACGGTATCCAGCAGGACCAGATGCGGGTGTATTACAAAACGGCGGCTGCCGCGCCGTGGAATCTGCTCGCGACGTACACGCAGGAGGTGAAGGCCTGGACTAACATCGTGCTGACGTTGCCCAACACGACGCCGAACTATTTCATTGCGTTTGAGGGCTGGGCGATTTCCGGGCGCGGCGTCTGCATCGATGATGTGACGGTCTCCGGTTCGCTCTCGCCCTACGAGTCATGGAAGACGTTCCATTTCTCGCCGGCCGAGTTGACCGCCGGGCTGATCACGGGCGACAACGACGATCCCGACGGCGACGGAATCGTGAACCTCCTCGAGTATGCGATGGGGCTTGACCCGAGATTGAGCAGCACGGCAGGGGTTCCTTTCGGCGGTGTGACGGCGGGGTATCTGACGCTGACCTACCGCGAGAACAAAGCGGCCACGGATGTCCGGTTTGGCGTGGAGGCGTGTACCTCGCTGGTCTCGAGCGTGTGGTCCACCAACGGTGTGAGCGAGATTTCGCGGGCGGACAGCAACCTGTGGTGGTCTGTGACGACCCGTCACGATGTGCCGGTGAGCGCCGCGCCGTCGCGCTTCATGCGGCTCAAAGTCGACATTCCGTAAGGTCTTGTTACGTGGGCGGCGGACGGTTCCTCGGGGAGCCGTCCCTACCGCTTGCGTGCGGGCAGGGTGGTCAGATCGTCAGCCAGCGGGGCGTTTGGCTGAGCAGTTCGCAGCCGCCGCGCGTCACCAGCACCAGGTCTTCGATGCGGATGCCGAGCTTGCCGGGCAGGTAGATGCCCGGTTCGACGGTCAGGACCATGCCCGGCTTGAGCAAGGTCTGGCAGGCGCTGGAAAAGGAGGGGGCTTCATGAATCTCCAGCCCCACCGCGTGGCCCAAGCCGTGGCCGAAATAAGCGCCGTATCCGGCCTTCTCAATGTGTTTCCGTGCGATGGCGTCAATCGCGCTGCACGGCATACCCGGTTTGATCGCGCGGATGGCTTTTTGATTGGCCTTCAAAACGACGGCGTGGAGTTCGCGGTAGAGCGGCGTCGGCGATCCGAAAAAGACGCAGCGGGTCATGTCTGAGCAGTAGTGGTCGAGCCGCACGCCGAGGTCGATGAGCAAAGGCTGTCCGTGTTTCAGGACCGTCGTGTCGGGGTGGTGGTGGCACTCCGCCCCGTTCTTGCCGACGCAGGCGATGGTGTCGAAGGCTTCGCCTTGGCCGATGCGATCCGACTCTCTCCGTACCCGCGAGCGGATGTCCCACTCGCTTATGCCCGGGGTGATTTCCTTGAGCACGGCCGCGAAGAGCCGGTCATTCGCACACGCCGCCGCCCGCACCGCCTGTTGCTCGGCACGCGACTTCAGGGCGCGCATGTCCGCCACGGAGCCGCTGATGTCCACCCACTCGACCTGCGGCAGCGCCGCTTTCAGACGGAGATACCGCGCCGTGTCCAACTGCCCCTCGTAGCCGGCGCGCGTCCACCCTTTGCCCAGTTTGGCCAGGACGCCCGGTTCGTCAGCCGCACGCCACAGCGTATGGCACGGCAACCAGGGGGCACTGCGCTTGGACATGGTGAGATAACGGAAATCGGTGTAGAAAGCCGGACCGGAGCTGTTCCGCGTCAACAGCAGGCCGTTGGAGGTGGCGAGGCCTGTGAAGTAATAGCGGTTGACTTCGGAGAAGAGAAGGATCGCGTCGAGGCGCAGTCGTTTCTGGCAGGCCAGCAGGCGGCTGACGCGTGCCTGAAACTCGGCGGACGGAAGGTCGCGTGCGGGATGGGAAGAGGTGGGTGTCATATCGTGTAATCGTCGGGAATGGGGTAGCCGGGGCGGATGACCGGCTTGGGGGTCTGGTTGTAGACCTTCGAGCCGGGCGGGACGGAATGGATGAGCCAGACATTGCCGCCGATGACGGCATCGTGGCCGATCACCGTCTCGCCGCCGAGGATGGTGGCGCCGGCGTAGATCACCACGTTATCTTCGACGTCGGGGTGGCGCTTGGTGCCTTTCACCAGCACGCCGTGCTCGTCTTTCGCGAAACTGAGCGCTCCGAGGGTCACGCCTTGGTAAAGTTTGACGCGCTTGCCGATCCTGCAGGTTTCGCCGATCACGACGCCGGTGCCGTGGTCGATGAAGAAGCCGGGGCCGATGGTGGCTCCGGGGTGGATGTCGATGCCGGTCTTCGAGTGCGCGTATTCACCCATCACGCGCGGGATCAGGGGTACGCCCTGGGCATAGAGCGCGTGGGCGATGCGGTGGATGGTGATCGCGTACAGGCCCGGGTAGCTCATCACGATCTCCATGGTCGACATCGCCGCGGGGTCGCCCTCGTAGGCGGCCTGAATGTCCTGCTGGAGCATGTCGCGGATCGCGGGCAGACCGTTCAGCAGGGCGCTGACCGACTGTCGGGCCTTGGCGCCGCAGTCGTCGCAACTGATGCATTTGGCGCGGGTGCAGGCGTATTCGAAGGCCCTGTGCGACTGGTCACACAGTTCGATCGCGATGTCGCGCAGGGTGTTCTGCAGATGGCTGTGGCAGGTGTCGTGCGGCACAGGGGCTTTGCCGTGGCAGCCGGGGTAGAGCACGGCCAGCAGCTTTTCGAGCAGCGCGATGACCGCACCGGTTCCGGGCAGGTTGACATCCCGCTCGGTGTTGGCGACCGGACAATTCTGGCAGGGCGAGAGCGCCTCGGTCAGCGAAAGCAGATTTTTTTCAAGCCATTTTTCCATGGTCAGGTCCTCTCCGCCCTTGCGCGCTACTTGCCTTTCGTGATACGGACGATGACCTGAGAGGCTCCGAGGTTGTTGCAGCCCAAGGCCAGCAGGGCCTTCTCGGAGAACCCTCGGCCTTGGCAGATCAGGTCGAGAATCTCGATGTTGTCTTCACGGCAGAGCGCAAGGAAGTCCTTCAGCGTGAACAGATGGATGTTGGGCGTGTTGTACCACTCGAACGGGATCTGCTTGCCCTTGGGCATGCGACCGCTGATCAACAGACGCGCGCGGACTTCAAGGCAGGCGAAGTTCGGGAAGGAGATGACCGCCTCGTTCGCGACGCGCAAGATCTGGTGCAGCAGCTCGCGCGGGCGCTTGATGGTTTGCAGGGTTTCGCTCAGCACGGCCACATCGAAGCTGTTGTCGGGGATCATGGCGAGGCCGTCGTCGATATCCTCGAGCAGGACGTCGCACCCCGAGCCGATCGCGGTGATGACCTGCTCGACGTCGATCTCAACGCCGTTGCCGCTGATGCCGCGCACCTGCTTGAGGATGTTCAGCAACGCGCCGTTGCCGCAGCCGAGGTCCAGCACGCGGCCGCCATCCGGGATCAGGTCGATCACCTTTTGGAAGTGGCCGAGCTGCGTTTTTTTCACGCCTTTGCCGCTTGTCTCGTCGTCCGGCTTTTCCTTCTGAACGGGCATGAAGGCCTTAACCACGCGTTTCAGGTCGAAGATGTGCGTCAGGAACGCATCGTGTCCTGCTGACGCGTTGAGGTGGCAGTAGGAAACCTTTTTTTTCTGGCGCAGCAGCGCGGTCACCAGGTCTTCCGACTGTTCGGGCATAAAGAGCCAGTCGCCGCTGAGCGAGACGATCAGCACCCGCGAGGAGATGTTGGCGAAGGCCGCGTCAAGCGTCTGATAACGCTCTCCGATGTCGTACTCATCCATGGCCAGCGTGATGTGGAGGTAGGAGTTGGCATCGAAGCGCTGGATGAACTTGTCGCCTTGGTATTGAAGGTAGCTCTCGACTTGGAAGAAGGTGCCGAAATTGCGCTCGACGGAGCTGCGGAAGTCGGGATCGGCGGTCAGCCACTCGGGCCGCTTCTCGCGTCCGAACTTGGCATCCATGAGCTGCTGGGAAAGATAGGTGATGTGCGCCAGCTTTCGGGCGCTGGAAAGCCCCTTGCTGGGAAGGTTCTCGCTGTCGTAGTAGTCGCCCGTGTTCCAGTGCGGGTCCGCGACGATCGCGTGGCGCCCGACAATGTCGAAGGCGAGCGCTTGGGAGTTCATGCTGGCGGCGGAGGCGACCACGATCGCTTTGTCGAGCTCGTCTGAGTAGCGGATCAGCCACTCCAGCACCTGCATGCCGCCGAAACTGCCGCCCATGACCGCCGCCAGCCGCGTGATGCCGATCTGCCGCAGGAAGAGGCGGTGGATCTCGACGATGTCGCCCACGGTAATCTTGGGAAAGGCGGAGCCGTAGGGTTTGCCGGTCTCCGGGTTGATCGACGAAGGGCCGGTCGTGCCCTTGCAGCCGCCGAGAATGTTGGCGCAAACGACCTGGTAGCAGTTGGTGTCGATGCCCTTGCCGGGACCGATCATGCCCTCCCACCAGCCGCTGGGCTCTGTCTCGCCGGGGCGCAGTCCGACGACATGAGCGTCTCCCGTGAGGGCGTGACAGACGAAGACCACGTTGTCGTTGGCGGGCGAGGGCTTGCCGCAACGTTCATAGGTGACTTCGATTTCAGTTAGAACGCCACCCTTTTCAAACCGGAACCCCCCGGCGGGGAGATTCAGTTTGACGGTTTGCGGTTCAACAAATCCGACCGTCGATTCAATGGTTGTGTCTTTGGGCATGTCCCTTTCGAATAAATTAAAAGAATAGCACGGCGGCGGGCATTTTCGCCAGACCAAACAGCCGTAATTCAGCAATTCTAAATATGGCCAAGAAGCGCCTCACGGCGCCACTACAAACGTAAGAAAGCCTAGGGGAATCCGTTTGTAGTGTGCCCGTAAGGGCATTCTTCCATGGCATGCAAAGCCATATTTAGAATTGCTGGCCGTAATTACTGAGCGCCCCATTTTATTTGACGTACACCCGGTCCCAGTCTTTCATGACCGGGTCGAAGCCGAGTGCGGTGATCGCCGCGGCGACCTCTCGCAGGGAGCGCTGGTCCGCCACCTCGAACTGCGCTTCAGCCTCGGTCTTTTCCGTATAGCCGCCGGGTGTGGTTTTGGCCCCCGCCGACATCTTGGTCGCCGCGAGCCCAACCAGGCGCTCGCGGAAGCCGGGCGACTCGCGCGTGGAAAGTGTCATGGTGACGTCCGGCAGTTGCGTGCGCAGCGCGCACATGAGCTGCACGAGGTCTGTGTCCGAAACCGGGTGCGCGGGCGGCTGTCCGCCGTGAGCGGGCCGCATGCGCGGGAAGGAGATCGCCACGGAGGTGCGCCAATAGCGCTTCTGCAGATAGGCGGCGTGCAGCCCGAGGTAGAAAACCTCCTCGCGCCAGTCGTTGATGCCCAGCAGCGAGCCCAGACCGACAAAGGTCATGCCCGCCTGCGCGGCACGCTCGAAGGAGTCGATGCGGTTGGCGTAGTCGCGTTTGGGCCCGCTCGGGTGATACTGCGAGTAGACTGCGGGGTTGTAGGTCTCCTGAAACATGGTCATGCCGTCCACGCCCGCATCGACCAGCAGCCTGTAGTCCGCCAGCGAAAGCGAATAGATCTCGACCTGCACCGAGGCGAAGCGGTCGCGGATGCGGCGCGTGAGTTCGGCGAAATAGGCGGGAGGCGTGTTCTTCAGATCTTCGCCCGCGACCAGCAGGATGTGGCCGAAGCCCTGGCGCGCGAGGTGCTCGGCCTCGGCGACCGCCTCGTCGAGGGTCAGCGCGCGGCGCACGGTGTCTTTCGTGTTCCGGTTGAACCCGCAGTAGAGGCACCCGTTGCAACAGTAGTTCGAGACGTAGAGCGGCGCGAAAAACTGGACCGCATGGCCGAAGCGCTGGCGCGTCCACTGCGCCGAGAGCTGCGCCAGGGGTTCGAGAAAGGGGACGGCGGCGGGAGACACCAGCGCGGCGAGATGGTTCGGGTCGAAGCGCCCTGAAGCGCCAAGTGCGGCGGCCACATCGCGGTCTGTGCGGGATCGGATGAGCGATTGGACTTGCTCGGGCGGCCACTCGGTCAAGAGGTCGCGGAAATGGTTGGTTTGGATCATAACGGGTTCAGGGTTCAGGAGGCGGGGGAACGGGTGTTGCCTTCTTTTCGAAACGCACGCAGAGGTCGGTGGCCGTCGTTTCCTTGTTTGTGAGGCCGCAGCGCTGGCTGAAGGGGTTTAAGACGAAATGCCTGCACCAGCCGCAGCATTTCTGCCGCTCGTCCTCGCTGAAGATGGCGAGCGCCCGGGGCTTGTCGGCCTCCGTGAAGACGCGGGGACGGGATGCGGCATGCAGGAAAGGAGTCTCCTCGGCCGAGGCGTAGCGTGTGCCGCAGGTTATGCAGATGAAGGCCTCTCCGGTCTTCTTGAAGCCGTCGTAGACCGGCTCCGCTCGCACGAGCGTGGTCGCACCGCAGGCGGCACACTGTATTTCCATGGATCGCATGATAAGAACTCCGTAAAAACAAGGCGCATACCTTACTACAATCGGGTCGTTCCTGCGAACACGAAAACACAGGACCGCGCGCACCCGCGCGAAATCTTGGGTTGTGAAGAAAATGACCCGCATGTTATCATTTCATCACCAATAGAACGCAAAGGTGGCAGCAAAAACGGGGGATGCATGCGGCAGGTTCGGGTCACAAGACGGGGGTTTCTGACGTCCGGCGCCATGGCCGGCGGGGCGCTCGCTTTCCCGACGATCATTCCGGCGCGCGTGCTGGGCCAGCAGGCTCCGTCGAAGAAGATACAGGTAGGTGTGATCGGTTGCGGCCGCATCGCCGGCGGCATGGATATCCCGGGAATCTGGAACAATCAGGATGCGGCCACGCTGGTGGCGCTGGCGGACTGCGATGTCAAGCGGCTGCGGACCACGAAGCAGAAGACGCAGGCGCTGTTTGCGGGGGACTTGCCGGACCTCAAAATTTATCAGAATTACCACGAGTTGCTGGCGGACAAGGCGGTGGATGCGGTGATGATCTGCACGCCGGACTTCTGGCACGCGCAGCAGTGCGTGGACGCGGCCTTCGCGGGCAAGGACGTGTATGTGCAGAAGCCGTTGGCCATGACCGTGTACGAGAGCCGTTGCATCGTGGACGTGATGAGGAAGACCGGGCGCGTGTTTCACTTGGGGACACAGCAGCGTTCGGAAGGCAAGGGCACGTTCGGACCGCAGTTCCGCAAGGCGGCGGAGTACGTGTTGAACGGGCGCTTGGGGCGTATCAAGACCATCGAGATCGGGTTGCCGCAAGATCCCGGAGAGCCAGCCGGCTGGCCGCTGGTGCAGCCTGTTCCCGATACGCTGGACTATGACATGTGGCTGGGTTACGCGCCAGCCGAGCTGTATAGCGAACTGCGTACGCATCCCCAAGGCAAGGGAGAGGAAGCCGATTTCGGGCGGCCGGGCTGGATGGTGATGCAGAATTACAGCATGGGCATGATCGCCAACTGGGGCGCGCACCACATCGACATCGCCCAGTGGGGTTTGGGTATGGAGGCCTCCGGCCCGGTCAAGATCCGGGGGCGTGCCGATTTTCCAAAGCGCCGCCTGTGGAACGCTCACGGGAAACTCGACGTCAGAATGGAATACGCGAGCGGCGCGGTACTGCATGTGGCCGACGAGAGCGTCTATCCCAACGGCGTGCGTTTCGTGGGCGAGAAGGGCTGGATTTTCTGCGGGCGCGGCTCGGTCAAGACGATGTCGAACGATCCGGGCGCGGGCGGTAAGCACGGTTATTGGCGTCCGCTGGAGGCGAGCGCTCCGGCGCTCATCGCGGGCGAGGTGGAGAAGCCGCTGCCGCGCAACCTGAGCCATCACCGCGTCTGGCTGGAGAGCATCCGCACGCGTCAGCCCACGAACATTTTGCCCGAGGCCGCGCACCGCACGACGACGGCCTGCATTCTCGCATATACGGCGATGAATCTGAAACGGCCCCTGACGTGGGACCCCGCTGTGGAGCGGTTCGTGGGCGACGACACGGCCAACGCCACGCTGTCACGGCCGGAGCGCGTTCCTTACGGCGTGCGCAACGCGCTGAAGCGGGTCGGCTGGGTGGGAAATGCTTAAGAAAGGAAAAACACAATGATGACGGTCACAAGACGCGGGTTTGTGCAGGCGGGTGGACTCGCAGGCGCGTTGGCGGTGATGCCGAATCTGATTCCGGCGCGGGTGCTGGGCCAGGCGGCGCCGAGCAAAATGATCAACGTGGGCATTGTCGGGTGCGGGCGCATCTCCTCGACCATGGAGATGCCGGGACTGTTCAAGCTGACGGACATGGCGCGCATCGTGGCGGTCTGCGATTTGGATTCCAAACGCCTGGCCTTCGCGAAGGAGCGGGTCGAGTCCGAGTACAAGAAGCGCCTTAAGACCGAGACGTATGCGGTCAAGACATTCGGCAACTATCACGAGCTGCTGGCCGATAAGGGCATCGATGCGGTGATGGTGTGTACGCCCGACCACTGGCACGCGCTGTGTGCGGTCGAGTGCGCGATCGCGGGCAAGGACATCTGGGTGCAGAAGCCGTTCGCGCAGACGATCCGCGAGGGCCGCTCGCTGGCCGAGGTGGTGCGCCAGAAGGGCAACATCCTGCAGGTCGGCTCGCAGCAGCGTTCAACCAAACAGTTCCGCACGGCGTGCGAGCTGGTGCGCAACGGGCGCATCGGCAAGATTACACGTGTGGAGGTCGGTTTCGGCAAGGACAAAGACGGCGGACGCAAGGAGGAGATGCCGGTGCCCGCGAACCTCGATTACAACACCTGGCTGGGACCGACGCCGCAGGCCTACTACACCGAAGACCGCGTCCACGATCAGGATACGGCCAAGCTCGGGTCCCGCCCCGGTTGGATTCAGATGGAGCCTTACGGCTGGGGCATGATCACCAACTGGGGCGCGCACCATATGGACATCGTGCAGTGGGGTCTGGGTACGGAAGATCGCGGCCCGCTGGAGATCTCCGGCACCTGCGGCTGGCTGACCACAGGCCTCTGGAACGCGCATGCGGAGTTCGACCTGCTTTACAAGTATCCCAACAACATCGACGTGAGCGTGTGCAACAAGTATCCGAACGGTGTCCGGTTCATCGGCGAAGACGGTTGGATCTTTGTGAGCCGCGGCGCGACGAAGGTTACGGCCAGCGACCCGACCCTGCCGGGCAAGGAGCTGAAGGAACTCGACGCGAGCGACCCCAAACTGCTCGATGGCGAGCTGGGCGCGAACGCGGTGCGGCTGCACAAGAGCGATGACCACGTCAAGGACTGGCTGCAGGCGATCCAGACCCGCACGAGCCCTGTGACCAATGCCGAGATCGGGCACCGGTCGACCTCCGTCTGCACGCTGGGCCACCTGTGCATGAAGACCGGCAAGCCGCTCAAGTGGGATTACAAGACCGAGACGACCGACAACGCGGAGGCCAACAAGCTGATGGCATGCCCCGAGCGCGACGCATTCAGCATACCGAAGGTGCTGAACGCGGCCGGCATCACCGTGTAACTAAACGGTAGGGACGGTTCCCCGAACCGTCCGCCGCGCTCTGACAACGCCTTAACGGACGCCTCGGGGAGGCGTCCCTACCCTAAGAGGAAGCATATGAAGATCACGATGATACGTGCAGGCGCGGTGGCCGTGTTGATGGCCGGTTGTGCGACGGCGGAGGAGCAGACCGTGAAACTGATCACCTTGGACCCGGGGCACTTCCATGCCGCGCTGGTGCAGAACCGGATGTATCCGGACGTGTCGCCGAAGGTGCATATCTATGCGCCGGAAGGCAACGACCTCCAGTTGCACCTAGCCCGGATTAACGGCTTCAACACGCGGACCAACCAGCCGACGGCCTGGCAGTCCGAGGTCTACACGGGGCCGGACTTCTTCGAAAAGATGCTGAGCGACAAGTCCGGAAACGTGGTCGTCCTCGCGGGCAACAATTCGCGCAAGGCCGAGTACATCCTGAAGAGCGTCCAGGCTGGCTACAACGTGCTCGCCGACAAGCCTATGGCGAGCACCCCTAAGGACTATGAGTTGCTCAAACAGGCGTTCGATGTGGCGAAGCAGAAGGGCGTGCTCCTGTACGACATCATGACCGAGCGCCACGAGATCACGACCTTGCTGCAGAAAGAGCTGTCGCGCTTTCCGAAGGTGTATGGCACGCAGGAAAAAGGCACGGAGGAAGATCCTGCGGTGACCAAAGAGAGCGTGCATCATTTCTGTAAGCTTGTGGCCGGGAAGCCGCTGCAGCGCCCGCCTTGGTTCTACGACACGCGGCAGCAGGGCGAGGGTATCGTGGATGTGACCACGCACCTGACGGATCTGGTGCAGTGGGAGGTTTTTCCGGGTGTGACGCTCGCGCCGCCGGATGTCCAGGTGCTCAAGGCCCGCACGTGGGCGTCGCCGGTCACGCTGGAGCAGTTCAAGACCTCCACCTCGACGGCCGAATGGCCGGCTTATCTGAAACAGGATCTGGACGGTCAGGGCGTCTTGCAGTGCAAGGCGAACGGCGAGTTCACTTACGCGCTCAAAGGGGTGTATGCGAAGGTGTCGGTGGTGTGGGAGTTTCAGGCGCCGGAGGGCGCGGGCGACACGCACTATTCGCTGATGCGCGGCACGCGGGTTTCGTTGATCATCGAGCAGGGCGAGGCCGAGAACTACAAGCCTGTGCTTTACGTGGAGCCCCGGCGCGGAACGGGGGTCAAGCCGGAGGAGATCGAGGCCGCTCTGAAGGAGGCGATGGCCGAGATCAACAAAACCTATCCCGGCATCGGGTTCGAGAAGTTCGAGACCGGTTTTCGGATCACCGTCCCTGCGAAGTATGCGGTCGGGCATGAAGCGCATTTCGGCCAGGTGGCGGAGAAATATCTCGGCTATCTCAAGACCCGGGAACTGCCGTCGTGGGAGGTGCCGGACATGTTGGTGAAGTATCACACCCTCATGGAGGCCTATCGGCTGAGCCGCTGAAAACGGACCTCAATAGGAGAAACGAAAATGCCAGTGGTGAAATGTCCCTCATGCGGGACGCCGATCAGCGTGGTGGAGAAAAAGACAGGCCTGTGGTGGGGGCTCGGCTGCCTGATCGCGGTGTTCGCGATTCCGGTCATTGTGGCCGTCATCGGAATCCTTGCCGCGATCGCGATCCCCAGCTTCGTCAAGGCCCGCGACACGTCCCAGTACTCAGCCTGCGTGTCCAACATGAAGATGCTTGCGGCGGCCAAAGAGCAAATCCTCGTGGAAAAAGAGTTCCAGCCCGGGGATGCCATTCCGGAGCAGGAACTGTCGAAGGTCCTGGGCCGGCCTTTCGGCAGCGTCGTGTGTCCCAAGGGTGGACGCTATATCCTCAACCCTGCGGGGCAAGACCCCGAATGCTCGGTACACGGGACCCTGTCGCACCCGGATCCGGGAAGGGCGAGGCCCTTGGACCCGTCGGTCGAGCGCTGATTAAACCACAGGCAGTCCCGCCGCGCGGCCGTGCCGCGAATGAACGAGAGGGTAACGCTGGTAGGGACGGTTCCCCGAACCGTCCGCCGGTCATTGCAGCGAACAGGGACCGGCAGACAGGGACCGGCGGACGTTTCGGGGAAACGTCCCTACCGCAGCAACCGTCTTGTCAGGGTAGCGCCTCCCCGAGGCGTCCGCAGCGCATTGCAGCGAGCGGGGGACCACCGTTGAAGGGCGAGAGCATGATTACGATTATGAGGAACCGGCAACCTTCTTAATCGCTCAAGAAAGTTATCTCCCTCGCTCCCGCTCTGCAGGCGGCGGGCTTGCACATAACAAAGGTCGTTTCAGTTCTTGCCTGTCAGTTCCAATCAGCTTCGAACCGGGCGTTTAAGATAAAATCTTTTGGCTGCCGCGCTCCCCCAACCGCGCCGACGCCTTGGTGATGCTGTTCTGGGAGCTGGACTTCGAGTCGTTGACCGCCCCGCCCGAAGACCCATTCGGACCTGTATTCACCCACGCGCCAGCGGTGGGACCGTGGGACAAGTGATTAGACTGGGGTGCGTCCTACGTTCCGACAGGCGCGTGAGACATCATTTGTACAATGTAGGTTGCGCTGAAAAAGTCGGCAATCAACGCCTTACGGCGTCACTACGAACGCTTCGCATCCGTTTGTTGTGTGCCCGTGAGGGCATTCCGTTCGATATGCCGCCGGACACCGACTTTTTCAGCGCAACCCAATGTATCTTGAAGGCCTCTACGACAAGATCTGCCGTGTCCGGTAGCCCCTTCTTCTTCACCGCATCAATGATGGATTTCACGAGGTTCCGGATCGTTGTCGGAACGTCCAGTGTAGTGATGACATCACTGGTACTGTTTACAGCCCGAAATGACGGCAAGTCCCATGCACAACGCGATGAGACATCTAATGGTCATTCTTTTCATTTCTGTATTCCTTTCTTTGATCCAACTGTTTTCTGTCCCCGCGTTTTCTCTGACTATTTCAGCCAGGGCGTTTCTATTTGACCCTTCAATGCAAATGAACGGACGGCCCGGCGGTCCGTCCCTACCGCTGAAGGTCCCTGTTTTGCTGCTTCTTGCATGTTCCGGTAGGGCTCGACCGCCGGGCGAGCCGCAAATCGGGTCAAATAAAAAAGGCCCTGCTATTTCAGCACCATCACCCCAACACAAGAAGCACTGTCAAATCACAGGCGAGCCCGCCGCGCGTGGCTGTGGGAATGAGCGAGGGAGGTAACTTTCTGAGCGATTACGATTACGATTACGAGTAAGAAAGTTAC
>JANYBJ010000092.1 GCA_025360845.1 bacterium | reverse complement strand
TCGGCATAGAGGCGTGGATCTTCTTCGGAGGGGGTGCGGCCTGAGCAAAGGGAGCAGATGAAGCGCCCGCCGGGATTGAGCAGCCCGCGGATCTGGAAGGCGAGATCGAACACCTCGTGGTCGGGCACGTGCATGAGCACGGCAATGGACACCACGGCATCGAAGCGGTCTTGCAGCAGGGGATGGCCGGTGCGCAGCGGGAAAGCGGCGGGCTGGAACGTGACGCGTTCATTGCCCGGTGCGAGACGGGCTTGTGCCAGCATAGGCTCGCTGGCATCGGTGGCCAGCACATCGAGGCCGAGCGCTGACATGAAAGCGGATTCGCGCCCGATGCCGCAACCGATCTCCAAAACGCTTCCCGATGCCGGCAGCCAACGCCGAAGCAGAATGTGCAGAGCCGTCACATCTGCCCCCCGGTATCGGGCGGCGAGTTGTTCTGCGTGCGTGTCGTAATACTGACCTGTGGCGTCGTGCATGGGACATGCTCTGAATATCGAGGGTATCATACAAGTCTGCCCCGACAAACGCCACAGGTAATGGCGGGACCGCACGATTCACCGCTCGAATCCCGTTTGTCCGGTCAGCCCCGGTCCTTTGATGACGCGAGCAGGTTCTGGCCTTTCAGCGTCAGACGGTATTTCTGGAGGCGGCTGTTGGGCTTGTCGGGAATGGTCATTTCGATAAGGCCGGCATCTAGTAACTTCGCCAATGCCTTCTTGAAGTTACCTGTCCGTTGGGTGTATCCCGCAACAGACAGAAGTTCGTTTGCCGTTTTTTCGCACGAAGCGCATGCGGCGAGGATGTCAATTTGCCAGTGAGGTGTTTTTTCTTGGGCCTCTTGGGCCTCGACTTGGGCCTCTTGGGCCTTGGCCGTCGGAGTAACACCCGCCAACTCAGTACTTGCCGGTGGGGGTTTGCCGAATTCCGGCACTTTGACGATAGTCCGGAACACATCGCCCTCGATCATCTCGGGATCTCCGCCGCCATAGGCCTTGCCGTATTTCATCATGCGCCGCATGCCGGAACCAAGTTCGTCGGCATGCTGGATCTCGCGGAAGAAGGCGCTGATCACAGGGTTTTTGGGGAACGGTGTGAACGTGGCGGGGTTGAGCACGCCGAAGCCGTGCGGCTTGCTGGCGTTCTCAGTGCGGACTTGCCCATACTCGATAATCAGCTTGGCCGGGAAGGCGTTCAGGTATTCACGGTGGATGAGCAGGTTGGAGGCCACCTCGCGGAAGATGGCGCTGCGGATGCTGACACGCTGGATGCCTTCGAGATAGAAGGGGTCTGAAAGATGCTTGTCCACAAAGGCCATGATCCGGTCGAAGCTTTCGATCAGGTTCGTTCTGACCAGGTCGCGGTCGTCGTAACGGTCGAGGTTCACCTTCCGCAGGATCAGGTCGGTGCGGTGATGAGGAACAGCGGATAGGATGACGCTGTCTTTGCCGAACAGCAGGATGCCCGCTAGCGTCACGCCGCTTTTTCCAGTCTCATGGTCGGTTTGGTATAGCTGCGCACTTTTGAGCAGTTCCATGTCGTCCATCTTGAGCCACGGATGATCTCGCCGCCAGACACCCGCCACCTTGCGGCAGTTGGCGATGAGGTCGGTGCGCAGGTCGGAAAGCCCCGCGTACGGATACAGTTTGTTTTCGGAATAGGAGGTCTGTTTGCGGTGGTACAGGCCGGCCACCTGCCGGGTGTGGTCGGTGATGTCGAAATCGCTGTCCTCGTTGCGGTCATAGATGCGGCCGTTGCAGCGGTGCACCTGAGAGCTTTCAGGCACGTAGACCCGCAGGAGCGTTTTCCCGTCCAGTCCCAATTCCTCCACCGACAAATAGGCCGGGGGATGCATCTTCTGGGGGTTGTTGATCGTGTTGACGAAGTCTTTCCGGATCTGGGCCACGGCGTCCGGCTCGACGCCGGTGACCTCTCCCTTATCAGAGACGCCCAGCAGGATGGTTCCGCCGTGGCGGTTGAGGAACGCGCACACGGTCTCGTAGACGTCCCGGTTGATCTGGTTCCGGCAGGTCTTGAACTCCAGCGTCAGGCACTCGCCCTGGCGGATCAGGTTCGTGATGTCTTGTTGCTGCTCTATGGAAAGGGGATTCATGGCAAGTTCTCAATGCGGGCCACCGGCGGACGCTACGGTTGGTTAGAAACTGGGCTGAAAGCGGCCAACGGGTGAATTATCGCAAAAACGGAGGCGCTTGTCCTTATCGATCCGGGTCAATTCGAGGTTGGTGTTGCATGACTCCAAACTCACCCCTCCAACTTGACACCGTTCTGCCGCAACAAGCGTTTGACCGCGTTCACAGCTTTCTGATCCTTGCCAGCCTTCTGCTCGGCTCGCAGCAGCAGATCGCCCAGCCGCCCGTTCATCGCGAGTTGCGGACGGAAGCCGCCCGGCTCTGAGTCCAACACGTAGAAGGGGTCGTTTACTGATTTGCGATGATAGCGCCGCGGACCGTCTTCGGGCATGTCGTCCCAAATCAGATCGAGTTCCTGCAAGCGCAGAACGAAGCTTTCCACGGAAACGCCGTAGCGTTTCTTCAGGCGTAGCAGCATGGCCCACGTCCGCGCCTTCGGAGTCAACCTCAACTGCGACACGCTGGCCAGCACCGCACGGGCCGGCATCAGGAAGCAGACCGCGAACCTGTTCGCGAAATGCGCTTCGTCCAGAACCGGCTCGCCGGCCGCGGCCACCTGCGCCTCTGCCGCGCCGTACAGCTTGTGCGTGTGCCAGAAGATGCGCCCCAACTCGAAGAGCAGGCGGAACATCTGAAGCTCCGGCTGTTTCGCGAGCTGGCTGTTGATGAAGAAAAACGCGTTGCGGTTCAGGCGGTCGTACCCGCAGAACGTCTCGCAATCGTCAGGCATCTCCATGAAGACGACGCGCAGCCCCGCGTTCTCGAAAAGCTCCAGATAATCGTACACAACCGCGTTGCCGATGCCGAGGTTCCGGCGCACCCGTGCCGCCAGATGCTCGGCCCCGGCCTCTGTGGGCGTGAACGGCACGTACAGCGGAATCCCGGCCATCTTGACCGCGCCGCAGAGATCCTCCAGCGCCAGCACCTGTTCCGCAACGGACTGGCAGACGACGT
>JANYBJ010000069.1 GCA_025360845.1 bacterium | reverse complement strand
GTCCGTGTCGAGCGTCATGCCGTCCGACCCCATTTCACAAAAGAGCCGCTTGTTGCCCAAGGCGCCGTCCGCACCGATGTTATAGGCCCAGGTCTTGCCGGCGCCGATGTCCGCCACAAAGAGCGTCTTGCCGTCCGTCGTGCCGACAAGGCCGTTGGGCTGCACGAGATCCTCCGTGACGCGGCGAGGGGCGCCGCCCTTCGGCAAGAAGTAAACCTGCTGCGTGCCCTGCGGCGCATCGTTGTACGTCCACCACGGCCGCTTGTAAAAGGGGTCGGTGAAATAACAGCCGCCCTGCGGGCGCGGCCACACGTCGTTCGGGCCGTTGAACCCCTTGCCCTCGTATCCCTTCGCAAGAACGGTCACCTTGCCCTCGGGCGTGATGGCCCAGAGTTCCGTCTTCTCGTCCGCGCAGGCCAGCAGCGTGCCGTCGGAGGTGAAGCACATGCCGTTGGCGCGGCCCGCCGGCTCCATGAAGGTCCGCAGGCCCTGCTCGCGCGTCCAGCGCAAGATCTTGTTGTTCGGCTGGTCCACGAAGAAGACCTCGCCCGCAGCGTTGACCGTCGCTCCCTCGGTGAAGCCGAACCCGTCCGCCAGTTTCTCGGCCTTCGTCCCCGGCGCGACCACGTCGTCCAGCCCCGCGCCCCACGCGCACGCCGCCGCCATCGCCAAACCGCCTGCCGCCCATTTTCTCATAGCCTTACCCTTCATTTCCGTAGTTCGATTGGACCGTACAACACTTTACCTTTTTTCACTGCTCAACGTCCATGCCAGAAACGGAGAAAGGCGCATACGCGCACACGCCATTCGGTTGCCGCGCGAAATCGCTTTCAAGTGAAGAGGCGACTGAACACTTAAACGGTGTGAGTTGGGTTTGACACTCCCGGTCCTCTGGTGGGACGACCTCCGTGTCGTCCGCCGGGCATTGTTCAATTCGCCCATTACTCTGCGGACGGCTCGGGGAGCCGTCCCTACCGAAAGCGACCGGTCTCGGTCGGGACGCCTCCCCGCTCGAAGTTCAGCGTTGGGCGTTGGGCGTTCGCGTTTTACCCCGATGGCCACCCCAAAGCGTCCGCTCTCAAGTGTGCCCACAAATCCCGCCTCGCCCTTAACGGTCGCGGCCATCCAGCCCGTCGCTCCGCAGGCACGGCGTTCGCGGCCGGCGGACCGGCCTTGCAAAGCCCTGATCTGCGTGCTACCGTAATACAAGAGTTGTTGCTGAAATCATGTACAATGCTGGAGGCAGAACAAGGATGTTGGGCAAGGGACATGAGTCTGCACAAGATATGCAAGTCTGTTAATATGGCGTCACAGAAGTGGCGGAGTTACTGCCTGTGGCGAAAGATGGAGTTCGCTGCCTTCGACTCGCTAGATTCAACAATTCACAACAGTGTCTTCGCGCCACACGAGGAAGACGATTGGAACTACGCCGTTACGACCGATCAGTATGTGACCGACGTTGTAAACGACTTCGCATTTGCCAAACAATACGCCCAGCGTATCGGCGCTGACGAGATTCTGATCTTCGATTTCGCTGAGAACGAGGCTACAGCGTGTCCCGTTCTTGGCTACGACATACTGGATGGAGCCTTTCGCTACTCGTTACTAACCAACTTTGGAAATGACATAGCCATCGTTAACGGCTTTCTCAGCCCCAATGGGCTGATCGTCCATGCGGATCAGGCGGCACAAGTCCACAAATGGTTCAACAGTCACATGTCTGATGATCCCCACGTTATCGGGTCGCGACTGTTTAGGGTGTACGAAAAATGTGCCCAACAAAGCGCGGCACCGCTACCTTCGGCCCCGCAGACGGGGCCTTCGGAGGGTGGTCGCTGACGCTACCCCCGCATCGCCCACACCCCGAGACTCCCCTTTGCCGCGACGCCATGTGCGCACGGCACCGGGGTTACCAGCTCCCAAGCCACGTCCCCCAGAAACCACAGGTCAGTCGACGCCGTCAGTGCCAGCGTGACCGTGACCCCGCACACGACCTGCCCGCACCACGAGCGGCTTTCGCCGAACGACAGGCAGATGATCGCGGTCCGGAACCGTTCCACGATCCACACGCTGCCCGCGTACCACTCAGAAAAACTGAGTGCCGCGTGGATAGGCGAATCGGCCGTTTTATGCTATGTTTCTGAAATAAGGACAGACGAGTAAGCCGAAATACCGGAGGTTGTTGGAAATGAAGCTGAACAGCGCGATGATGGCGGGGCTTGTTGCGGTACGCTTGGCCGGGGTTTCCGATTCAAGCGCGGCAGAGACTTCATCCAGTAAACACACGATCACGCTTGCCGCCGTGACCCGCTGGGCGGACGAGAACCGCGCTGCCGCCCATGCGTTCTGGTCCCAGTCGGGAGTCTCCATTGCGGACCCGCTGCTCGAGCACCTGTGGCAGCGGCTTTAATCATAAGGCAACCCGCGACACAATGAAAACGACAACGCGCATGCATCTCGCATCAACCCTTCTGCTCGCAGCAACTTGCCTCCGTGCCGGGCAGCCCGTCGATCCCGACCTCGTCGCCCACTGGCGCTTCAACACGGACACCAACGTGGTCTCGGACCTTTCGGGACACGGACATGCGGCTCAAGTCACCAGCGCCAAGACCGCCGTGGAGAACGGCAAGTCCGTGCTTGCGCTGGACGGCACCCAGAACATCCTCGTTCCTTCCGCGCCCGACCTCAATCTGCGGCGCGGCTTCAGCCTCGTGGCGAAAGTGAAAATCACCGGCAACCTCGACCGCCTGATCATCGCGTGCAAAGACAAGCAGTATCAGATCCGGGTCGATCAGGCGGAGGAAGGCGGGCACCTCTCGTTCTTTCCCTTTGTCGACGGCCAGTGGGAGTCGCGCGTCCGCACCATCCCGCCGCGGCTCGGCGCGTGGTATCACCTCGTGGCCACGTGGGACGGCACGCAGGCCATGCTCTGGGTCAACGGCCTGCCCTACACCCAGACCCGCTACGGCGCGATACCCGCGCCCAGCGACGCGCCGCTGACAATCCTCTCCTCGCTGCCGCAGGGCGGCATGAGCGGCGCGGTCGAGTACGTGAAGATCTACCGCCGCACCCTGTTGCCCCGCGAGATCGTCAGCGAGGCCTTCGGCATCGAAGACGCCGCCGGGCGCACCGTCGCGACGTCGTTCGACTTCGCCGCCGGCGCCGGTCTGGACGGGTGGGCCACGCAGGAGGGCGCGGCCGTGTCGCTGGCCGACGGCCGCCTGGTGGTGAAATCGAAGACGCCTCAGTCCCTCGCCGTCTACAACCGCCTCCGCGCCAACATCGACAAGAAGGACTACGTGAGCCTGCGCATGACGTCCGACACGGGCAGCAGGGCCTCGCTGATCTTCGTCACCACCCATGGCGCGGGACAGCTTCCTTTCCAGGTCTATGGCGACCAGAAACCGCACACCTACGTCTTCGACCCGTGGACGGTCATCGGTTGGAGCGGCGACCTCTTGGCGCTGGGTTTAATCCCATCGGATGTCGCCGGGAATACCGTGAGGATCGATTATCTGCATGTGGGCGAGGCGCCGCGCGCCGCGCCGGATATTCAGGTCGACCGCATCTTCACCGACTCCACCCTGCCGCGCACAGGACGCCCCGAGCGCATCCGCGTACGAATCCGCAATGCGGCGGGCGCCTCGCAGCCCCTCGCCGCAACGCTGTCCGCGCCGGAGGGCGTGTCCGTCAAGAGCCCTGTGTCGCTGCCTCTTCCCGCGCTCGGTTACCGCGGCGAAACAGAGCTGACGTGGGACGTGGAGGCCGCACGGGCCGTCAAGGGCGCGTTCCGCGTGACGGTCTCCGGCCCCGGCCTGGAATCCCCCTCCGCCGCCGGGCAGACGCTCGCCTTCCACGCCGATCCGCACCTGCCCGCCGCCACGTATGTTCCGGTGCCCGTTCCCGCAAAAACGCCGTACACGCTCTGGACGCACTACTGCGCCCTTTGGAAGCATGGCACGCATTACGGCTGGAAGAAGATCGAGCCCTGGCCCGAGCGGAAGCCGCTCTTGAGCTGGTACAACGAGGGCACGCCCGAGGTGGCCGACTGGCACATCAAGTTCATGGTCGAGCACGGCATCTCCGGCGTGATCTACTGCTGGTACCGCGCTTCCGTGAACGAGCCGGTCAAACAGAGCCTCGGCCACGCGCTGGATGACGGGCTCCTCAAGGCCCGCTACCTGTCGATGATCAAGTTCGGCATCATGTGGGAGAACGGCTGCGCCCAAGGGGTCTCCTCCACCGACGACCTCATGCAAAATGTCCTCCCCTTCTGGATCGAGCACTACTTCTCCAACCCGTCCTACCTCCGCTTCAACGGCCGTCCCGTGCTCTACATCTGGCAGCCGGCGCGGCTCCGCGAACAGCTCGGCGGCAGCGAGAACGTCAAGGCCGCGCTCACGCTGATGCGGGCGGAATGCGAGCGCCGCGGACTCGGCGGGCTGTGCATCGTCGGCGCTCAGGCGCAGGACAAGACCACCATCGAGGCCCTGGCCAAAGAGGGCTGGGACGCCACCTCCGCCTACGGCAACGGCTGGAGGGAGCCCGAGAAATTGACCGTCGCGGGCAACTACACCTGCGCGCCGGTGGAAGGCTTCATCGACCAGCAGGAGGCGCTCTGGCGCTTCAAGCGCGACCTGAACCTGCTGCCCGATGTCCGCGTGGCCATGATGGGCTGGGATCCCCGGCCGTGGCACGAGAAGGGCTTTTTCTGGTCCGAGAACACGGCCGACAAATTCCGCGACCTCTGCCGGCGGGCCAAGGCCTCCATCGACTCGACCGCTGGCCGCACGGGCCTCGGCACGAACGCCGTGCTCTTCTGCTGCTGGAACGAGTTCGGCGAAGGCCACTACATCGAGCCGACCCGCGGCAACGGGTTCGCCTATCTCGACGCCATCCGCGACGTGTTCTGCGACGGACCGAAAGAGCATGTGGACATCGTCCCGCAGGACGTCGGCCTCGCCCCGGCCGACTCGTGGTATCTGGCGGCGCGCGGCGCGGGCCAGCCCGGCAAAGACGCCACCGCGTGGTCGGGTCCCGGCATCGCCCAGTGGAGCGGCACGGCGGGGTTCAACGGCATCGAAGCGCGCGACGGCGTCCTGCGCGGCGTCACCACGTCGCGTGATCCGGTCATGGCCTCGCCCGCGCTTGAACTGCGGGCGAGCCGCTACGCGCGGATGCGGGTCGAGATGCGCCTCGACCGGCCGGCCGGCGTCGCCCAGCTCTTCTGGGCCACGACCGCCTCCGGCGTGAGCGAGGCCACCAGCCTCTCGGTCCCGACCGTCGCGGACGGCCAGTGGCACACCTACACCTTTGAACTCGGCAAGAACCCGAACTGGGGCGGCTGCGTCACCGCATTCCGCTTCGACCCCGCCGCCGAACCCGGCGTCACGGTGGAGGTCAGGTCGATCCGCTTGGAATAGGTTTTTATCTTAATCGAACGCTCAACGCCCAACTTTCCTGTGCGCGCTCGAGGGTGCGCACCTTATTGGCCTTCTTTCATTGCCGGGCTGAACGTTTTCGATGAAACAGGCAGGACTATCACTTGGACATACTTCCCCGCAAACAGGTAGAGCCTGTTTCCCTCTCGCCAGGGGCTTATCGGCCCATCCGATGCCATCTCCCAGAGTGCATATCCCCTAGGATCCCGCTGAACCTTAGTAAAGTCTGTCGTGTACCCGTACATGACCTTTGGAACATCTGCTTCCGCCGGGCTTTCACTCCAGACAACAAGGTATTCGTGTTTTCCAGCCTTATCCTTTCCAAGATAACCCACAAAACATGGACGATAGATACCTTTAAGTCCACCCCCTCCGTCGTTCTGGCGGATTACCGGATTCTCCGAGAGGTGGTTCCATTCCCTGCCGTCTTTGGATGTGGCAAACCCCAGTTGCACGATCTGATCAACCGATGTGCCTCGCATGAACGCCAGCCATTGCCCGTTCGCCAACCGCTGAATGGCATGGCACGAAGACTGGCTGTTCATCCACTTCTTCTCCTCGGTGGGCAGGACTGGCACAATATCCCACACGCTTATCATCCCGAACTTCGGGTCTTTCAGCACTGTCCATTTTTGCGAAGTCAGGTCCGGACAAGTGGCCAACGCCGTCATCTGGTGGCCGTAGCCCGCCGTGCCTACCGCTCTCCACGCGGCATTATCGTGGTTGTAGTAGTGGAAGTACATGAACCAGAGCTTCTCGGCCTCGTTCCAGATAACGCATGGACTCGAGTAGTGGGAAGGATCACCGACCGGAGGTTTCAATATCGGGTAATGCGGGTTTGCCAGTACGATGCTGTCTTGACGGTTCGTGTCCAGGCTCGCAAGCTTCCTATATGGCCCTTCGATGGTCTCCGCGACCGCACAGCCGATGCCCTAACACGGATCATGATGCGCATAGTACAGATAATACTTGTTATCAGGATTCCCGCCCCGGTTGTTTTTTACAACCGAGGGGTAGCCCACGGAATCATTGTCTGTCCGGTCAAACGTGTTGTGCTCCCACCCTTCCGTTCGCCAAAGGACCTTAGAAGGATTGAGTTACATTCAGCGGCACACTTGAAGTGAGGTCGGACAAGTCCACACACCTGAGGTTATTGTCGAGCAACCCAGAGGCTTCTGCTCCTCCTGCGTTTCCACAGCTCAGAACTCCCAGGAGGTAGAAGACACAAAAAATCGCCATTTTTCTCATGGGTCTATTCTCGTTCCCGCGAACACGCAGCGCGAGGATTCGGAGCGGCTACAGAATAAATTAAACCGCTCTAGAGTCGACATCCTCAACACTGTAGTTCGACACAGAATGCACTTCGTAAATGCGTCCACCCCTGTCTTGATACCTCCCGTCTTGCATCTCCGTCAGCACGAGGGTTCGTGGTAAGGGCTCAAGCTGTCCCTTGCTCAAACGACCGAGGATGGGGATCACCAGCGTCTCCAACGCGGCAAGAATGGCAAGTATGGCGACGAGTTTAGCTGTGCCTTTGTCGTCCACCTCGCCGACAATCATGCCCGAGATGACGATGGCGAGGATCAGAATCGTCACGCCTGTCGCGATCCGAATCCAAAGGTGCGCCGGTCTGAGTCGAACGCTCAGAAGGGCGAGTGCATGCGCGCAAGCGATGGCAAGGACAGACAAGACGGCTGTTGTTTTCCAATAATTTTCAGCGTGGGTTTCAGACCAAATGCTCAAAATCAGCAGTGCGGCAGCGAGGCCCGCCAGCAGAATCCCGCCCAGGCCGGGTAACAGTGTTGTCGAGCGCGCGGAATATGCGCTGCAGCACAGCGAGCAGATGCTGGCGACGGCGATCACCGATGTCGTAGCGAGCACCTTGATCTCAAACTCCCCAAAGTTGCCGGAGAGAACGCTTCCGATGGCAAGCAAGGCCGTGACGGCGAGAAACCCGACAAACGAGTAAAGTGACGCCTTCGTTAAGCGATTGATCGCAAGCGTGTTTCTCTCAACAACGGTATCGGTGGAGTAATCGCTGGCTGTGCGATGCTTCAACTCTAGGGCCTTCGACACATCATCGTCCATAGATTACCTCTGGTTCTTCAGGAGGGTGGCAAAGAAGAGCACCAACGCGACATCCCTACTGATGAACAACAGTGATGGCAGCTTGCTCTGGTAGATTCCGAGAAGGGCCTCACGCGGAAAAACGAGACCCACCAAGGCCCAAAGGAGTGAAAGACCCAAACATATGAGCACCACGATCGTTGCGTGTTTCAGCGTCATAATTTTACTCCGTGTTTGTCGTTCATTTTCAGGCGTTTTAGTTTATTGCTGTGGCCGTTCTGTCTCACATTTCCAACATGCGTTCATCGTCCCCTCAATCGTTTCCCCGCAGTTGGGGCATTGCCATCCGCAAAGGCTATCTACCGTGGAGCCCGAATTGGACGAGTCGTTTCCGTTTGCAAAACGTATGACTTCTTCCACTATTTTCATGGCTTCTTCAAAATCGGTCTCGTCTACCCAGACTTCAGGCTCGGCGAAGGCGGCGACCCCACCGAAGAGTGCCAGTCCCACCGGATTTCCGAATTCGTTTTTCAGCATGCTTTCAATGCCTGCCCCCGATAAGGTCACGCGAAGTTGGTCACAGTCAGCGATGTATGACGATGAATAAACTCTTCTCATGCGAACAATCCCTTTCCAGTTCATTCGCCAACGTCAGCGACCATCGCCCCCCTGAGTCGAAGGCGACCGGGGGTTCGAAGGGCCGCGTTATGAGTATCCATACCGTATTCATTTTTTTGGCAAACAACCCTGATAAGAATCACTGCTAACGCTCAACAGGGTTCCAACTGCCACTGTGCAACGCTCCCGCCATTGCGGATAGCTTCACATAAACATCCGGTCTTATCAAGCGTTTCCAGAAGCAACGACCCGAGCCGAGGCGGGCCGCTCATACGAGAAAAGCCGATTGTTCGATCATCGGTTGTGTTCCGAATCTCCGGCAGAATTCGATGATCGTCTGCTTGAAACCACGGTTCAGCCGCTTTGCGATTCCATTGAGAATCTCCGCGGGGATCTCCCCGTAGAACGCTTCCGCTATGGCTCCGGCGATGGACGCCTGCGTGTCGGCGTCTCCGCCAAGCGATACCGCATTCCGTATTGCATCCTCGAAGTTCTCCGAGTCGAGAAAAGCGATGATCGCCTCGGGAACCGATCCGGGACACGTCAGACTGATCCGATAGGCGGGTCGAATGTCATTGATGCTTCGTGACAGGTCATAGCCAAACCGGCTGGAGATGGCCGTTCTGATATCGGCCTTGCTTGCCCCGTTTCGAGCCATGAAGATCGCCAGCGCTGTTGCCCGAGCGCCCTTTATCCCTTCGGGATGATTGTGCGTACACTCCGCGCTGCGCTTGGCCTGTTCAAGCACGTCCCCCTCTGTCTTAAATGCGTGTGCCACCGGGCTAACTCGCATCGCCGAGCCGTTGCCTAAGCTGTTGTACGGCCGGCTGGAGGGTGAGAGCATCCAGAGAAGAAACTTCGGCCCGTAGCCGCGAAGGGGATGGCGTCTGGCATAGGCCTTTATCGTGCTTCCGTAATCTTTGCCGGTCAGGAGCGCGTCGGCCACCGCAACCGTGAGCACGGTGTCATCCGTGTAGATCGACAGTGGGGTGAACAGCCGGAAATCTTTCCGCTTCGTCCGGAGGTTCTCGTACAGCGATCCGATTATGTCACCCGCAATGGCGCCAAGCATCTTGGTTCCCTCCTACTGCCCCCAGGCTTTCCTCGCCCAGGCGTCCATGGCGTCGTAGCGGTCCTCCCAGGTCGTGTACATCGCCCCAACGATCCCAGGCACGTTCGCCGTATTCGCCTGCCACTTGGCTATAGCGTCGCCGTTCTGGTCGCTGTCGTAGTAGCCGGAAAGGATCTGCTTGAGGCCCAGATCTGCAAAGAAACGGCTGTTCTTCCCTTCCAGGCTGCCGTTCCAGTTGACGATGCCGACATCCTTGTCGAGCCCTTTCCATGACCCTTTGAGCGTGCCATTCACGGCGTAGAATTTGTCAACGGCGTTGTGCATGGGGTCGAACATGTCGCTCCACACCCAGATGCCAGCGTCCGGCCGCACGTCACGGATGATCTGGGCCGCCTTGCGCACATTGTCTGCGAGCAGTTCGCCTGGCGTCATGTTCTTGCTTCGGCACAGGGCGCAGCGGTTCATCACACGCATCTCATCGTGCGACATGAGAAAGGCGGCCGGGTGCAGCAGCGCGTCGGCCTGCTTGACCTCATCGCGCCACTCGTCGAAGATCTTGGGCTCGGAGACGCAACTCGACAAGCGGTCCTCGTAGACGATGACGGGGTGGTAGTAGCCCACGCGCAAGCGTTCCCCCTCGACGATGCGCGTGCCGGGTGTCAGCTTGAGCACCGGCGCCTCGTGAAAGGCGTTCCACGGGTTGAGCACGGGGTCGACGATGCGCCGGTAGTCCTTGCCCTCTTCGTAGGCGGTCCCGTTCTCGGCGCAGACGCTCACCGGGCACCCCGGCCGGCGCAACACGTTGACCAGGCCGATCTCCTCGACGGCCAGATCGTCCCACCACACCTTGCCGTCCTTGCCATACCAGGACCCGAGGTAGAGGTTGCCATCGGAGTTATCCATGCTGTTGAAGACCAGGTCCACACGCTTCCAGTCCTGGGTGCGCTAGGCGCGGAAGGTCTGAAAGCTGATGCCTCCCTCGCTGTCCCTCTTCAGGAGCTTGACTTCAGGGTCGGCGGGGGCCATGCCTTCGGTCTTGACCCACACGGAGATGTGGTACTGGCGGTTGGGCTGAAGCTTGATCACCTGCATGATGCGGCAGTGGCGGTTCTGGTTTTTGCCGATGCTCTCCATGCGTAGCGACGCCTTGCCGCCATGCTTGATGTCGGTGTCGACGAAGGTCGTTACGCCCTCGTCGTCCTGGAACCCCCAACGGGCAAAGTGGTTGCCGGTGAACTCCTCGAAGTCGCCGTTCGCGGCGCAAGTAGGGTTGTCCGATTGATGGACCGCCACGCCGTCGCGGACGACGAACAGAGCATCCTTAACCGGCAAACCTTCCATGTAGTTGCGGTCCCGTGAATTGCCCATGACGATGGCCACGAGGTCGAGGCCGTTACGTTTGGCCGCCTCTCGCAACTCGACGGCCTTGGCCGGTGCGAGGTTCGGTGACAACACGACGCCGTTATAGCCGGCGGCCCTCGCCATCGGCAGACGTACGATGACCCGGTCGACTTCGTTGGCGTCGCTCAGGTCGCGCCAAACGAAGAGCCAGCGCCTCTGGAGCGTGGGTGCGGCGGGGTTCGGCTGCCCAGCGTACGCGGGCAGCAGCAAGAGCGTGAGAAGCCATAAGAAGCGTATCCGTCGGCAGTTCATCAGTGCGCACCCTCTTCTTTCTGCATTTGTGCCGCTCTCCCAACATTGCGGATAGTTTCACATAAACGTCCGGTCATATCAAGCGTTTCCAGAAGCGGCGCAGCACTTCTAAATTCGGCTCACTCTGCCCACGGATTGAAGACCTCCGCACGCGTAAAGGCGAACTCGGCATCAATCGGCAGGAGGCTGTTCTGGAAGCGGGTGCGAACGTCGGTGTCGAGCCAAGTCTGCAAGCGGTGCGCCTTGCGCGAGTCATCCAGCCGGAGGATTCCCTTTCTGAGTTCTCCCAAGGTGAGAACCGACAGGTAAATGCGGTCGTTCGGAATCCGCTCCAGCCAACGAAGCACCTTGGCCGAAGGCTTCGGCCGGATGACCTCGGAAATCACGCAGGTGTCGAACAGGCAGTTCACAGAGACACCTCGCGCCCCGTGTCCTTGCTCCGTGCGATATCAAGGTCAACGCCGCACAGGGGGGACTTTCTGATTTTCTGGCAGTCTGTCTAGCCGTAAAGAAGATACACCGATCAGGCTCAGCCTTCAAGTGTGTTTAAATATGTACGGGCATCTTGATAGCGGTTCTCACCCGACAAGCGACGTACACTCGGAATTGACTCTCCCAAGCGCATCGTGTATAAGCATTTACCGGTGCGCCGTTTGTATCCATCAAATCCAATTATGGCAAGGAAGCGCCTCACGGCGCCACTACGAACGCAAGAAAGCTTAGGGAAATCCGTTTGTAGTGTGCCCGTAAGGGCATTCTTTCATGGCGGCCCAAGCCATAATTAGAATTGCTGGTTCGCATCGGCCACCGTTAGCTATGAATTCGACTCCTCACATACGCTTCCCCGCCGAATGGGAACCGCAGAGCGGCGTGCAGCTCACCTGGCCGCACGCGAACACGGATTGGCGGGACAACCTCGGCGAGGTGATCCCCTGCTTTGTCGCCATCGCGAAAGAGATCGCGAAGCGCGAACGCCTCCTGATCGTCTGTCCGGACGCCGATGCGGTACGCTGCCAGCTCGGCGCTCGCTTCGATCTCGAGAACGTCCGCTTCTGCACCGTGGACACGAACGACACTTGGGCGCGCGACCATGCGGCGCTCAGCGTCTTCGCGGACGGCAAGCCGACGGTCTGCGACTTCACCTTCAACGGCTGGGGCATGAAGTTCGCGGCGAACCTCGATAATCAGATCACACGGGAACTGGTCCGCCAAAACGTGTTCGGCCCGGGCGTGCGCTACCGTAACATGCTGCACCGCGTGCTGGAAGGCGGCAGCGTCGAGTCCGACGGCAAAGGCACGCTCCTGACCACCGAAGCGTGCCTGCTTTCGCCGAACCGCAACGACCACTTTTCCAAAGAAGAGCTGGAAGCGTTTTACAAGCAGGCTTTCGGCGCGACCCGACTGCTGTGGCTGGGCCACGGCTGTTTGGCGGGCGACGACACCGACAGCCACATCGACACCCTCGCGCGCCTCTGCAGCGAAGACACGATCGCCTATGTCGCTTGCGGCGATGCCGACGACGAGCACTACGGCGCGCTGAAGCGGATGGAGGCGGAACTGCGGGCGTTCCGCACGCTGGATGGAAAACCGTACACGCTGTTCCCGCTTCCCATGGCGGACCGCGTGATCGAAGACGGGCAGCGCCTGCCCGCGACTTACGCCAACTTCCTGATCGTGAACGGCGCGGTGCTGATGCCGACCTACGGCTCGCCGAAGGACGAGGTCGCCAAAGCCCAGCTCCAAAAGGCCTTCCCTGACCGGGAGCTGGTCGGCATCGACTGTCTGCCGCTGATCAAACAGCACGGCTCGCTGCACTGCGTCACCATGCAATACCCGGAAGGTTTCTTGAGGTAACCATGAAAACAGGAATCGTACAGCAGGCGAACACCGCGGACCGCCGAGCCAACATCGATAAGCTGAAGGCCGGCATCCGGGCGTGCGCCCGGCAAGGCGCGGAGCTGATCGTGCTGCAGGAGCTGCACAACGGCCTGTACTTCTGCCAAACGGAAGACCCGTCGAACTTCGATTGGGCGGAACCGATTCCCGGTCCGAGCACTGAAGATTTCGGGAAATTGGCGAAAGAGCTGGGCGTCGTGCTTGTGCTCTCGCTCTTTGAGAAGCGCACGCCCGGGCTGCACCACAATACGGCGGTCGTCATCGAGAAGGACGGCTGCATCGCCGGCAAGTACCGCAAGATGCATATTCCGGACGATCCCGCCTATTACGAGAAATTCTATTTCACCCCCGGCGATCTGGGCTTCATCCCCATCCAGACCTCGGTCGGAAATCTGGGCGTGTTGGTCTGCTGGGACCAATGGTATCCCGAGGCCGCGCGTCTGATGGCGCTGGCCGGAGCCGACCTGCTGATTTACCCGACGGCCATCGGCTGGGAAAGCACGGACAACACCGACGAGAAGATGCGCCAGCGCGAGGCCTGGCTCATCGCCCAGCGGGCGCACGCGATCGCCAACGGTGTGCCGGTCATCAGCGTGAACCGCACAGGCTACGAGAAAGACCCGTCCGGCGTGACCAACGGCATCCAGTTCTGGGGCAGCAGTTTTATCGCGGGTCCGCAAGGGGAGTTTCTCGACCAAGCTTCGACCGACAAGGAAGAGAACCGCGTGGTCGACATCGACCTCAGCCGCACCGAAGCGGTCCGCCGCATGTGGCCCTTCTTCCGCGACCGGCGCGTCGACGCGTTCGCTGACCTGACGAAACGGTCACTGACCGAGTAGGTTTCTTCTATGAGTATCGCCTAGCTGGTTCACGTTCGCGCTCGAGCTTCCCGGCAAACCCGAAGAGGAGCGCGGCATGGGACGGTTCGACCTCGGCAACGCCTGGCGCTTGGACACTGTGCTCGAACTGGCCCGGCAACAGGGCATCCGCCTGATGCTGTGCATCGACTCCTTCAACATCCTCCGCGAGAAGGACTGCTACAACTGCTGGGAGACCACGCCCCACAACGCGGTCAACGGAGGCCCGCTCCAGCGTCCGAACGATTTCTGGCAGTTCAACGAAGATATCACCGTGACCGGCGAACCGCACGGCCACATTCTCTATTCGTGGAACTCGGGGTACGTGTGGCTCCGCAGCGAAATCCGCCGCCGCCTCGGCCAGACCACGCCCGACCCGGTGGGCGCGGCCATCGACGATTATTTAGGCGTCGTCCGCGCAAACGGCATGCTGCGGCTGGAGCCGGGCAGCTCCAAGAAAGGCACTAAACAGGCCTATTTGTTCGCCCATCATTCACAGGCAGCTCTCTACGGCTTTTCGAGATCCTTCTTGGCGGACTTAATGTATCGCCCAAGGGCGCGGTCCTTCTTTCGCTTCTCGCCATAGGACAGTTGATTTAACGCTGACTCTTCCCTGAGCTTGATGTAATTGTCATAGTGCTCCTGACTCATATCGCCTGAACTCACCGCCTCACGCGCGGCGCAGCCGGGTTCGCTTGTATGGCTGCAATTCCTGTAGCGGCAGCCGGAGGCGAGCGCGATGATGTCGGGAAAGCTGTCTCCGATCCCGCTTTCGGCCCCCAAGATTCCGAACTCACGCATGCCCGGGTTGTCGATGACCAAGGCCCCGCCCTCGAGGATGATCAACTCCCGGCGGACGGTCGTGTGCATTCCCTCGCCCGTTTCGCTGACGTCCTGCGTCGGGAGCATGTCCCGGCCGAGCAGCTGGTTGATGATCGTGCTCTTGCCAACCCCCGATGACCCGACAAGGCAATACGTCTTTGCGGGCAGCAGCGTCCGCTTAAGGTCGTCAACACCTGCCCGTGTGACGTTGCTCAAGGTCAGCACCGGCGCCGCAACGCCTGCAGCGCGGATCTCTGCCAACTGGAAAGCCAGAACTTCCGGCTCAACCAAATCCGTCTTGGTCAGAAGGACGCAAGGGGCAGCCCCGCCGTCCCGCACCATCACGAGATAACGCTCGAGCCGCTTGACATTGAAATCCTGATGGCAAGACTGGACGATCATCACGTAATCAACGTTCGCCGCGATCATCTGATGATCGACGGATTCTCCCGCTGACTTACGCCGCAGAGCCGTCCTTCTCTCCAGACGCATGTGGACCAGCCCCACTTTGTCAGTCGGGCGTTTTTCTACACACACCCAGTCCCCTACACACGGGAGCTCCTGCGACAGGCGGTTCCGGTACAGATAGCTGCCTGCCAGCTTGGCTCGGAAGGATTCGGCTTGATTCATGACCAACAACGAGTCACGATCGACCGCAACGACCCGGGCAAGGGTGGCATCAGGCCCGCATTCGGCCCTTTCTTCGAACCACTCACTCCAGCCAAGTCGAATCAGATCAGTGTGTCTGCTATTCATTCATTCCCAGTTGTTTCGGAAGAACCTTTATCCGTACCGGCAACGAGTGAATGTTAGCATACGCCCAACCCGTGCTCAAGGTCGATGAGCGAAAACAGACTGATTCAGCAATTCCAAATTTGACTTGGACCGCCATGAAAGAACGCCCTTACGGGCACAAACGGATTTCCCTAAGCTTCCTTGCGTTCTTGGCATGTTGCGTATTCTGTCCTGCTTGTGATCAGCGACGACGGCACCCGGCTGGTCGACGGCATCCCCGCCAAAATCATCGCCGACCCCGCCCGCCGGACCTTTCGCGGTTTTCTCTTCCCCCTTCGTTAACGGTGCGGCAGCCTATGGCGACCCCGCTCGAAAAATATTCACTTTTTGTCAATCGGCGGTTGACACCGCAAGATAAACCATTTATTTTATCTTCCATCAATTGCGAAACGGCTGAGTTTTTTCATCGTCTCTGGACCCTGGTTTCGGCTCGTCGTGATGGAGGAACCGCCTGAAAAAGGGCGGTAAGCGTTTTTTGAAAAGTTTGAAAGCTCGAAGCCCGGTCTCGTCAGCCGTCTTTCCGTCTCGACTTCACGGTCAGCGCCTCACGTCATCCCACCCTTCTTGAATTTCAGACCTCAGACCCCTTTGGGGCTGTCCTGTGTCCGCAGCGTGCGGTCCGGGCGGCATAGGCGAGGTTGCCTACGGAAAAGGATCAGGCCATGGGATCCGGTTCCGCCTGCTACACGAACACGACATGGCGCGAGTGAAGTAGAGAAGGATAGAGACATGGACATCTATGTTGGCAATCTTGCCTATCAGACGAATGATGAGTCCCTGAGAAGCGCGTTTGCGGCGTACGGCGAGGTTGCCTCCGCTCGTGTCGTCTCGGACCGTATGACCGGCCGTTCCAAGGGTTTTGGCTTCGTTGAGATGCCTGACCGTGCCCAAGCCCAATCGGCGATCGATGCCCTCAACGGCAAAGAGCTGGATGGTCGCACCCTCCGCGTGAACGAATCGCAGCCGAAGCCTCGCGAAGAGCGTCGCAGCGGCGGTGGCGGCGGATTCGGCGGCGGCGCCGGTGGCGGTGGCGGCGGATTCGGCGGCGGGCGCGGTGGCGCCGGCGGCGGCCGTGGCGGAGCTGGCGGCCGTGGCGGCGAGCGTCGCGAGTCCCGTTGGTAGTCGCACCG
>JANYBJ010000063.1 GCA_025360845.1 bacterium | reverse complement strand
TTAGTGCCTTACAAACCAGCAACAGCAATAAAAAACAAGGTGTTTTACCACGAAGACACGAAGTGTACGAAGAAACACAAAGCCAGCGTGCGTAATATCGATGGCTTTTCTTGGTGTCCTTCGTGGTCTTGGTGTCTTTGTGGTGGAAATTCCGGGTTGTGGGCAGAGCCCGCGTTAGGATTACGATTAAACCCGCCGCGCGACAGAGCCGCGAAAAAACGATGGGGTAAGTCATGACTTATAGGCAAGGAGGGATAGGGACAATTCGTAATCGTAATCTTAATCTTAATCCTAATCCTAATCTTAATCCGCGTTCACGAAAGGTACCCCACCGTTTGTTCCCGGAACTCCGGGCGTGGGGCTTGGCTATGGCAGGGACGGCTTCCCGACCTTTCGAGTTCCGTGTGTCTGACGGCCTTGGGCGAATGCTGGGAGCGCTCTTGTCAATCGGCATCGGTCTTTCCGCTTTCGGCCAGGTGCCCGCCGTGTTTCTGGCGACCCCGGCCTGGAACGTGGCCGAGGCGCCGAGCCGCCTGGTCGTCGATAAGGCCGAAGACGCCTATTTTCTGGTGCAGGTGCCGGTCACGGTCGGCGACAAGCCGGTCGCGGCGGTGCGGGCGTTCGTCGCCGCCAGCGAGGTGGCCGCGCGGGTGGTGTGGGTCGACGCGAGCGTGGCGACCGTGCTGATCGACGCGCACGAGGCCCAGCCCGCCCAAGCCGTGATGATCTACCCTGTCCCGGGCGAAACCCGGCTTGCGGCCGGGGCGCCGACGCTCACGGACCCCGCCCCGTTGAAGGGGAGTGCGCGGCGTACGGCGGGCATGGACTTCCCCTCGACCTTGGCGGAGGTGAAAACCCTCGAGACGCGGTGCGACACGAAGGCCGTGGTGTTCACGGTCGCGGATTTCGGAAAACTGGGGACGACGTTCAAGTCGTGGTTCAAGGGCGACTGGACGCGCAAGAGCCACCTCGTGGATCTGCAGACGTGGCTGCTGGTGCCCGCGGACGGGAAATTCCTGTTCGGGCTGGCGGGGGTCGCCCCGTCTTGGCTGCTGCTCGACGGCAAACCCGTTCTGGAGCATCCGTCCGATCAGCCGTTCGACAAGTGGACCGCAGGCAAGGAGCTGCCCGTGAGCGCCGGGCTGCGCCGGGTGCAGGTCAGGACCGTCTGCCGCCAGGAGATCGACACCGGGTTGGCCTGGAAGCGCGCGGGCGAATCCGGCATGGCCACCAACGTGGTGATGCTCACCGGGGGTGACCTGCGGAACGGGCGCTGGGAGCGGCGCGACCGGCGTATCAACGCCTTTGCCACGGCGGAGAGCGGGAGAGCTTATAGGTTCGTCGGGGTGAAAGAGGTGTTCGTGCCGTTCACCTTAAAGGATGAGTCGGTCTGCTGGGGCACGAATCATGTGGCGCGCTGGCAGCTCGGCAAGCGGGTGCTCGGCGAGGGGGAGAAGCTCTCCGAAACGCTGCTCGCCTCCGCGATGCCTGCGCAGTTGAGCCTGCTGGCGAAGGCGGGCAGCGGCGAGGAGGCGACCTTCGACACGCCGCTGACCTATGACGGGCCGGTGTGGTCCGAATACGAGGTCACCTCGCGGGTGACGGGCGTGCCGGCGGTGTGCTATGCGGATGACCGCGTGCATCCGATCATCCGCGTGCGGACATCGGCGGAGGACGGTCTGGTGTATGAGTTGGCCTCGGAAATCCAGTGGGCCACGGGCAAGAGCAGCAACCGGGCGGACCGGATTGTCAGCGACAAAGGGTGGTCGCGCGTCTACCTGACCGAAATGGAGGCGGGGAGCGTGTCGCGGGTGACCTGGTCGTTGCGGCATTGCGGGGTGGAACTCAGCAAGGGCGCCGCACGTTTCATGCACGAGCCGTTCGGCCAGTTGCCGGATGCGGTGTCGGGCGAGACCCTCAAGGCGGGGGACGAGTATGTGGTGCTGGTCGCGTCCAAAGCCTCGCGCGGGGAACCGGCGGCGGCCCGCGCGGTAAAGGGAACGAACGCCGTGGTATTTCTCGACGGGTTCGTGTATGCGTCAGGCGGACAGAAAGCGAATAAGTGGCGGGTGGTGGACGTTCAGGCTGCGGAACAGGACGCCGCCGCTTCGGGCACGTCGCTGTTAGTGCCGTTTGTGCAAGTGAAGGCGCTTTTGCCCGTTTCGGCGGTCATCTACGCCCCTTCGCTCTTGGGCATACACCGCGAGGGCGGCACGGTTGGCTTCGAGCGGCGGCTGGCCGCGATGACGGGGCTGCTGTCCGGTCCGGCGTGCGCGAATCCCCGTGTGTTGCTGGTCGTGCCTCCCGCCTTTGACGTGTTGCCGGGTTGCGGGTGCGTGCCGGCTGCCACGCCCTGTGCCCATGCGGCCGATGCCCGGGCCTATGCGGAGCTGGTGGTGCGGGTTGCGGACGCCCACGGGGTAGAGACGGTGGACCTGTTCACGGCGTTCCGCACCGCCGGAGCAGAGGTGCCGCTTGTGAAGAACGGCATGCTGACTTCGGCTGGCGTGGCGGCGGCCGAAAGCCTGATCGAAAAGAAACTGGGCGGGTCGCCTTAAAAACCGCTACTCAACGACGCCGGGTTTTGGTAAACTGACAATCATGAAACTGAAGAAATCTTCTATTGAGGCGGCCGCAGCGGAAAGTAAGACCGCTGTGGGCGGAGGGGCTTTCATATCGGCGCGGTTGCGTAATCCGGCGGATGAAATCGCGGCTCAGGCCGGCAGCGGAAACGATAAGCTCGGCGGCATCTGCGCCCTCGTCGCTACGGTGCTGCTGGTGGCCGTCACCGCGCTGCTGTACTTCAACTGGGATGCGATTAAATCAGCCTGACGCCGGGAACGGGGGTTGGTTTGATAGCTCTGATACGCAGATGGCTCTGGCGTCTGCGCGGTCTTTTATTTATGGCGCCAGCCGCAACAACACTTGCGGTGGTGTGTCTCGTTTCTTTTATCATTCAGCAGACCGCGGCCCGTGTCGAGTTCGTTTACGGGTACACTTACGGCCAGGCGCTCATGGCCACGTTCGGTCTGAACTGGCCCCTGCTCAGTCACGGCTTTCTCTGGCAACTCGTCACCTACCTGTTCCTGCACAATAGCTGGGCGCACTTGGGGCTCAACATGCTGGTCGTGCTGCTGTTCGGCTCCGGGCTCGAGTGCGAGATCGGCGGCAAGCGGTTCTGGCGGGTTTTTCTGACGGGCGGCGCGGTCGGCGGGCTCGGTTGGTTGGCCATGGCGGTCGTGCTGCCGCATCTTCCGCACGTGCCGCCTCTGACGCACGGGCTGCCACAGGCTGTCCGGCAGTGGCTGGAGACGGGCGAGGCCGCGAGGACGCTCGACAACGGCTTGTGCATCGGTGCCTCGGGCGGCGTCTTCGCCCTGATCGGCGCCTATGCCGCGCTCTTCCCGAGGCGTATCGTGTACTTGCTGCTGCCCTTTCCGGTCAAGCTGCGGGCCCGCACGCTGGTCATCGTGCTCGTTGGGCTCGACCTAGCGGCTGCGGTGCTCATCCAGTCGCAGGTGGCGTATGCGGACCACATCTTCGGCTGCCTGGCCGGCGGCCTGTACGGGCTGCGCCTGCGGAGCCTCGGCTATGCGGACGAAGATGCCTGATTAAGATTAGGATTACGATTACGAAGGTTGCCGATCACTCTTAATCATAATCGTGCTCTTAATCGTAATCCGATTGAAAGTGGAGGCGGAAGGTATGAACATTCGCGATTTGATGCTCGATCCGCGGGCCGTGGCCGCGGTCAAGGCTGCGCTGGCGGAGGATGTCGGGCCGGGCGACGCGACGACTCTGGCGCTGGTTGATCCGGCGGTGTCGGCGACCGGCGAGATTCTGGCGCGCGAAGCGTGCCGCGTGGCGGGCGCGGCCGTGGGCAAGAACGTGTTGGAACAGGTCGATCCCTCGCTGGCTGTCGAGGTCGCGGTGCCGGACGGACGCGACGTCGCCAAGGGCGGAACGATCCTGACGATCCGCGGCAAGGCCGCGTCGATTCTGGTGGCGGAGCGCACGGCCCTCAATTTTATGCAGCGCATGTGCGGGATCGCCACGCTGACGAACCGCTTCGTCGAGGCGGTCAAAGAATACGGGACGCTGATCCTCGACACGCGCAAAACCACGCCGAATCTGCGGCTGTTCGAGAAGCACGCCGTGCTCTGCGGCGGCGGCACAAACCACAGGTTTGGCCTTTACGACCGCGTGCTGATCAAAGACAATCACCGCCGGCTGTGGCAGGGCGGCGATCCTGAGCGATTGGACTTGGCGGTGCTGGCGGCCCGCAACGCCTTTCCTGAATTGGCTGTGGAGGTGGAGGTCGAGAGCCTCGCGGAATGCGTGAGCGCGCTGCGTGCGAGGCCGGAGTGGATCATGCTCGATAACATGACGTCCGAACGGATGCGCGAATGCGTGGCGCTGTGCAAAGGGATTTCGAAGACCGAAGCCTCGGGCGGGATCGCGCTCGACCGGGCTCGCGAGGTTGCGGCGACGGGCGTGGACGCGATCTCGCTCGGCTGCCTCACGCATTCGGCCCGTGCGATGGACCTTTCCTTGGAATGGAGCGTGGTGTAAACATGCGAACGGTGGTCATGGATGTCGGCAACACGTCGACGGGCATCGGCCTGTATGACAGCGGGAAAATCTCGCGCGTCACGCACATCAAAGGGGGTGTCGCGAAACATCCCGAAGCGTGCGCCGAGGCCGTGCGCAAAGCGGCCCGCGGCATGGTCAACGGCGCGGTGCTGGGTTCGGTCGTGCCGCGCGTGAACGCCGTCTGGCAGCGGTTGATCCGGCGCGAGCTGGGCTGCGAGCTGCTGGTGGTCAAGTCCGGCTTGCCGATGGAGGTGACGGTGGACTACCCCGCGCCGGAATCGATCGGAGCGGACCGGCTGGCGGACGCGTGCGGCGGCGTGCGGCGGTATGGCACTCCGTTGATCGTGGCGGATTTCGGAACGGCGCTGACCTTCGATGTCGTGACGCCCGACTGCCGTTACGTGGGCGGCGTGATCACCCCCGGCTTGCCGCTGATGACCGATTACCTGTATGAGCGCACGGCGCTGTTGCCGCGCGTGGAGCTTGAAGGACCTTGCCCCAGGCTGGGCCGCAGCACCCTGCAGGCGATGCGGATCGGCGCCCAGATCGGCTACCGCGGCATCGTGCGCGAGATCATCACCTACCTGAGCGCGTCAATGAAATGCGACTTCAAACTCGTGGCGACGGGCGGGTACGCGGGCTGGGCGCTCAAAGGCATTGGAATGCCTTTCGTGATCGACCCCGAACTGACGCTGTTCGGGCTGGGCTGCATCTTTGAAACGGCGAGTAACAAATCTTATTCTCAATCTCAATCCTAATCCTAATCCTAATCATAATCGCTCTCTCAACTCCCATGGAAAAATGGGAAATGATTAAGATTAGGATTAGGATTACGATGATGAGCTGGAACAGGATCTGCTGATTTGTAGCTTGAAAGCATGGAGTTTACGATGAAACAGACACTGGTGATTTTGGCGGCGGGCATGGGTAGCCGCTACGGCGGACTGAAGCAGGTCGATCCGGTCGGGCCTTCGGGTGAGACCATCATGGATTACTCGGTGTTCGACGCGGTCCGCGCGGGCTTTGACCGCGTGGTCTTCGTGATCCGACGCGATTTCGAAGCGATCTTCCGCACGGCGATCGGCGCAAAGTACGAAGGGGTCATTGCGGTGGACTACGCCTTCCAGTCGGCGGACGATCTGCCGCAAGGATTCACGGTGCCGGAAGCCCGCGTGAAACCCTGGGGCACGGCGCATGCGATCCGCGCGGCCCGCAGCGTCGTTGACACGCCCTTTGCGGCGATCAACGCCGATGACTTTTACGGGCGGGACGCGTTCCGGCGGCTCGGCGCGTTTTTGATGCGGGCGCAGGCGGCCGCCAAACCGCGTTTCGCGATGGTCGGATACCGGCTGGAGCAGACGTTGTCGGCGAACGGCAGCGTGGCGCGCGGCGTGTGCAAGGTCGGCGGGGACGGCTTGCTCGTCAGGGTGACCGAGATGACCAGGCTGGTGCGCGTGCCGGGCGGAGCGGAGAATCGCGAGTATCCGGAATGTCCCGTGAGGCTGACCGGGGACGAGCGGGTCTCGATGAACCTGTGGGGCTTCACGCCGGCGCTGTTCGGCGCGTTGGAGGCGCGGTTCCCGGCTTGGCTGGAGGCCCACGCGGAGAATCCCAAAGCCGAGTGGTACATCCCGTTCGTCGTGGATGAGATGGTGGGCGAGGGCGCGGCGGAGGTCGAGGTTCTGCCCACGGAGAGCGCGTGGTTCGGCGTCACCTATCGCGAAGACAAGCCGCAGGTGGTGGCGGCCATCAAGGCGCTGGTCGATGCCGGCGAGTATCCCGTGAAGCTGTGGTGACGCGGTATGGGCAAAGGGATTGTACGGCATGTTGTACCGGCTTTAGCCGGCCCCGGATTTTGCTGTGTTGCCGCCTGAAGGAGATACACCATGATCGAAAGGGTGTCAGCGTTCTTAGGGCACGTGTCCGACTGGCTCTATCCGCGCCTGTGTCCGTCGTGTGACCAGGTGTCCGACCGGTCGGGACGGCATCTCTGCTGGGCGTGTTTCAGCCGTATGGAGCTGCACACGGAAAGTCTCTGCACGGTATGCGGGGCGCCGGTGGAGGGGCGGCCCGCTCACGCCTTTGTTTGCAGTGTCTGCAAGGCCGCGCGGCCCGCCTTCGACAAGACCCGGGCGGCCGGACATTTTCACGGCGTGTTGCGCGACCAGATCCATCAGTTCAAATACGCGCGGGCGCTGTGGCTGAAGCACGATCTCACGGACCTGCTGTACGGGTGCCTGATGGCCCACTTCTCGCCTGTGGCGGTCGATGTCGTGGTGCCGGTTCCGCTGCATCCGGTACGGTTGCGCGAGCGGTCTTATAATCAGGCTGCGCTCCTGTCCCAAGCGCTGGCCAGGCGCATCGACAGGCGTTGTGACGAACGGTCGCTGGTCCGGGTCCGCAAGACCGAAACGCAGACCCTTTTCGACGCGGCGCACCGGCGCATGAACATTCTGGGCGCTTTCGAAGTGGCGCGGCCGGAATGGGTTACGGGGAGGTGCGTTCTTCTGATCGACGATGTGATGACCACCGGAGCGACCCTGAACGAGTGCGCCCGCGTGCTGAAAAGGGCCGGGGCCCAGACGGTCTGGGGATTGACCGTCGGAAGAGGATAGGAGTCAAAAGCTGCGCCTTTTTGAAGCCAAAAGGGGGTAAAACCCGCTTGGTTTGGCCAAAACAGATTTATTTAGAAAACACAACATTTTGTGGTTGATCTCATTTTGGGAACTATATATAGTAATAAACCGTTGAATGACGTGGTTCTTTATTGATTTCACGAGCTTTAGAAAAGACGGTCTTAAAGGCACCTTATCTGAGGGGTCCATATGAGTAATTTTGTGCAGCCGGATCTGGTTATTCGCATTCGCAAGCGTGACGGGCGGGCAGAGATTTTCGACACCAGGAAAATCATCGGCGCGATTCAAAAAGCGGGTGAGGCGACCGGCGAGTTCGGGGCCGACGAGTCCCGAAAAATCGCCCTTAAGGTGATGACGCTCATCCATTCGCTGCAAGACACCTTGGAACTGACGGTCGAGAACGTGCAGGATATCGTCGAGGAGGTGCTGCTGGCCTCGCCCTATCGGCGCACCGCCAAGGCCTATATCATCTACCGCGAGCAGCATGCGCGCATCCGCGAGATGGTGCGCAAGGCCGATGTGGATCTGATCGACAGCTATCTCGGCAAATCCGATTGGCAGGTGCGCGAGAATTCCAACATGGCTTACTCGCTGCAAGGGCTGAACAACTACATCTCCAGCGAGGTGAGCAAGGTTTACTGGCTCAACAAGATTTACCCCGCCGAGGTGCGCGAGGCGCACGACAACGGCGCGCTGCACCTGCACGATTTGGGATTGCTCAGCGTTTACTGTGTGGGCTGGGATTTGCAGGACCTGCTGCGCAGCGGCTTCAAGGGCGTGGCGGGTAAGGCCGAGAGCCTGCCGGCCAAGCATTTCCGCACGGCGCTGGGGCAGATCGTCAACTTCTTCTATACGCTTCAGGGCGAGGCTGCGGGCGCGCAGGCCTTCTCCAGTTTCGACACGCTGCTCGCGCCGTTCGTGCGCTACGACAAGCTCGGCGCCAAAGAGGTCAAACAGGCGCTGCAGGAGTTCATCTTCAACGTGAACGTCCCGACGCGCGTGGGCTTCCAGACGCCCTTCACCAACGTGACCATGGATCTGATCCCGCCCGCCTCGCTGGCGAACGAGAACGTGATCATCGGCGGAAAGCCCATGCCCGAGACCTATGCGGAGTTTCAGGAGGAGATGAACCTGATCAACAACGCCTTTTTGGATGTGATGACAGAGGGTGACGCCAAGGGCCGCGTCTTCACTTTCCCGATCCCGACCTACAACGTGTCCAAGGAGTTCGACTGGGAGCGCCCCGGGCTGGAGAAGCTGTGGGAGGTGACGGCCAAGTACGGCATCCCGTACTTCGCGAACTTCGTCAACTCCGACATGAGCCCGGACGACGCGCGGTCGATGTGCTGCCGCCTGCGTCTCGACAAGCGCGAACTGAACAAGCGCGGCGGCGGGCTGTTCGGCGCAAACCCGCAGACCGGCTCGATCGGCGTGGTCACCGTCAACATGCCCCGCCTCGGGTTCCTCGCCAAGGACGAGGCGGACTTCCTCGCGCGCCTGGACGGTTTGATGGCCATCGCCCGCAACAGCCTGGAGATCAAGCGCAAGGTGCTGGAGCAGTTCACGGCCCAGGACCTCTATCCGTATACGCGCTTCTATCTGCGCCAGGTGTACGAGCGCTTCGGCACCTACTGGCAGAACCACTTCTCGACCATCGGGCTCGTGGGGCTCAACGAGGCCTGCCTCAACCTTTTCGGCAAAGACATCGGCACGGAAGAGGGGCGTCAGTTCGCGCTGCGGGTCATGGAGTTCATGCGGGCGCGTCTGGCCGATTACCAAGAGCAGACCGGCAACTTCTACAACCTCGAGGCCACGCCGGCCGAAGGCACGACCTACCGTCTCGCGCGGCTCGACAAAAAGCGCTATCCGGCGATCATCACGGCGGGCGACGGCGGCGAGCCGTTCTACTCCAACTCGACGCAGCTCCCCGTGAACTACAGCGACGACATCGTGCAGGTGCTGGACCTGCAGGACGAGATCCAGACCAAGTACACCGGCGGCACGGTGGTACACACCTTCGTCGGCGAAGCGGTGAGCGACCCTCAAGCCGTCAAAGCGTTCGTACGCATGGTGTGCCAGAATTATCGCCTGCCGTATTTCACGCTGACTCCGACCTTCAGCATCTGTGAGGATCACGGCTATCTGACGGGCGAGGTTCATGCGTGTCCGCGCTGCGGCAAGAAGACCGAGGTCTATTCGCGTGTGGTGGGTTATATCCGCCCCATCCAGCAGTGGAACGAAGGCAAGCAGCACGAATTCAGCCAGCGCAAAACCTACCGGGTGGCGGAGGCCTCCGTGCGATGAAACTCGCGGGTTTCGTGCCGCTCAGCCTGTGTGACTATCCCGGGCGTGTGGCAGCCGTGGTCTTCACGCAGGGATGTAATTTCCGCTGCCCGTGGTGTCATAACGGCCATCTGCTTCCGCTCACGGCCGAGCCGTCGAACAGCGTCAGCGAAGAGCATGTGATGTCGGTGCTCGCGGAGCGCTGTGACCGTCTGGGCGGTGTGGTTGTTTCAGGAGGCGAGCCCACGCTGCAACCCGCGCTGCCGCGCTTTTTGAGGCGTCTAAAGGCGCTGCGGCTGGATGTCAAGCTCGACACCAACGGCACGCATCCGGCGGTGCTGCGGCAGTTGCTGGACGACCGTCTGCTGGACTATGTCGCGATGGACGTCAAAGCGCCGTGGGACCGGTATGCGGCGCTAACGGGCACTGTCTGTTGCGACGTGGCCGCCGTGCAGGCCAGCATGGCGATGATCGCGGCCTCGGGCGTTCCGCACGCGTTCCGCACGACGCGCGTCGACCCGCTCCTCTCCGAGCAGGAGTACGGCGACATCCGCACGCAGATCCCGCAGGGCAGCACGCACACCTGGCAGGCCTTCCGCCCGGCCTACAGCCATGACCCGGCCTTGCGGACTTCGAAAACGCCCCGCGCAGCCGTCAAAAATAGAACCAAATGGTGGACATGACGGTTTGATCGATTTTTGCTTTAATGATCACGTTGAAATGGGTGGTAGGCCCACGCACGGGCGAACACAACTGGGAGAGCCATGCACATTATCGTTTGTGTCAAACAGGTCCCGGATACGACGAACGTCCGTATCAATCCCGAGACCAACACATTGATGCGCGAGGGGGTCGAAAGCATCATGAACCCCTTCGACGAGTATGCTTTGGAAGAGGCCTTGAAGCTGAAGGATGCGCACGGGGCACGCGTGACGGTTATTTCGATGGGGCCGCCGCAGGCCGAGGTGGTGCTGCGCGAGGCCATGGCCCGGGGGGCGGACGACGCCGTGCTGCTGACGGACCGGGCGTTCGCTGGCGCCGACACGCTGGCCACCTCGTACGCGATCGCGCAGGCGATCAGGAAGGTTACCGACAAGCCCGACCTGGTGCTCTTCGGCAAGCAGGCGATCGACGGCGACACCGCGCAGGTCGGCCCGGGTGTGTCCGAGTTTCTTGATTTCCCGCTGGTGACCTATGTCAAGTCCATCAGGATCAGCGACGGCACGTTTACGGTGGAGACGCAGATGGACGAGGGCGTCGACGTGATCGAGGGCAAGATGCCCGCCGTGATGACGGTGGTGAAGGAGGCTTCCACGCCGCGGTTCGCGAGCCTGAGCGGGTGGATGGCGGCCAAGCGGACGGTGATTCCCCGCTGGGGGGCGAAGGATGTGGGCGCGGGGGCGGCGATGTGCGGCCTCGAAGGGTCGCCCACCAAGGTGGTGAAGATTTTCGCGCCGCCGACCAAATCCGGCGGCGTAAAGATGGACGGCCGCGAGGAGCCGTCTGCCGCTGTCGAAGCGATTATGAAGGCGCTGCAAGACAAGGGGGTTGCGTAAGCCATGGCCGACACACCGATCATCATCGACAACGCGAAGTGCCGCGGATGCAAGAAGTGCATCACCGCATGCCCGTTCGATGCGTTGTACATGGAAGGCAAACTCGCGGTATTGAAGCCGGAAGAGTGCCGCGCCTGCAACGCCTGTGTCAAGGCCTGCCCCTTCTTCGCGATCAGCTCGGCGCCAGAGGCCGAGGCGAAGGCCGCGGCGAGCCTCGCGGATTTCAAAGGCATCTGGGTGTTTGCGGAGCAGCATCACGGCAAGGTGCAAGAGGTGGCCTACGAGCTGTTGTCCACCGGGCGGCGCTTGGCGAAGGATCGCGGCTGCGATCTGGCGGCGGTCGTGCTGGGCCATAACATCGCCGATTCGGCGGCGCACCTGATCGCGGCGGGAGCGGACAAGGTCTACCTTGTGGATCAGCCCGGTCTGGCCGAGTACGAAGCCAACGTTTACACCGACGCGCTGAACCAGCTTGTCGCCAAGTACAAGCCCGAGGTGGTTTTGGCGGGCGCGACGGCGGTGGGCCGGGCGTTCTTCGCCAAGGTGGCGGTGCGCGCGCGCACCGGGCTCACCGCGGATTGCACGGCGCTGTCGATCGACCCGGAGAAACACCTGCTGCACCAGACGCGTCCGGCGTTCGGCGGAAACATCATGGCGACGATCATGACGCCGAACCACCGGCCGCAGATGGCCACGGTGCGGCCCAAGGTGTTCAAGATGGCGACGCCCGACTGCAAACGCAAGGGCGCGACGCTGCTGGAGGCGCTCACGCTGGTCGCGGCCAGCACCAAGATCGTCAAGTCCGAACGCAACACGTCGAGCGTGAACATCGCCGAGGCGGAAATTATCGTCGCGGGCGGGCGGGGACTGAAGAAAGCCGAAAATCTGGAGCAGTTGAAGAAGCTGGCGGATCTGCTCGGCGGCGTGGTGGGCGTGTCGCGCGCCTGCGTGGATGCGGGCTGGATTTCGGCCGCGCACCAGGTGGGCCAGACCGGCAAGACCGTGTGCCCCAAGATCTATCTGGCGTGCGGCATCTCCGGCGCGATCCAGCATCTCGAGGGGATGCGTTCGTCCGACACCATCATCGCGATCAACAGCGATCCGAACGCGCCGATTTTTGGCGTGGCAGACCTCGGCATCGTGGGTGACCTCTTTGAAATCCTGCCGATGCTGATAGAGGCCATCGGATCGAAGCGCAAAAATTAGGGGTTGGAGCTGCCGGATTTTTTTGAATTGGAGAGCGGGAAGTATGGCGAACACGACAAAACAGCCGATTCACACCGATATTCTCTGCGTGGGCGCGGGCATCGCCTCGCTGTCGACGGCGCTTGCGCTGCTGCGCACGCTGAAGGCGCAGGGCAAGAGCCTGCCGCATGTCACGATCATCGACAAAGGGCGCAGTGTGGGCAGTCACGTGCTCTCCGGCGCGGTGATCGATCCGAGCGGCTTCAAGGGGTTTCTGACGGACGAAGAGTTCAAGAAGATGCCGATCGAGGCGCGCGTCAGCAAAGAGGTGTTCCACATGCTGTTCGACGCGACGCACGCGATGAAGATACCGTGGATGCCGCCGCTGATGCAGGCGCACGCCTATCCGGTCGGGTCGCTGACCAAGCTGACGCAGTATTTCGCGCAGCTCTGCGAGAAAGAGGGCGCGGAGGTCTACACCGGATTTGCGGCGACCGAGCTGCTCGAGGACAACAAGGGGCGCGTGATCGGAGTCAAGATCGGGGACAAGGGCCTTGACCGCGACGGCAAGCCGAAAGGCAACTACAATCCGGGCGAGGAAATCTATGCCAAGGTCGTGGTGCTCGGCGAGGGCGCCTGCGGCATTCTGACCGACAAGCTGATTGCGCGTAAAGGGCTTGAGGGCGGGCGCCAACAGTCGTATGCGCTGGGTATCAAGGAAGTGGTGGAGGTGCCCGCCAACGAGGCGCGGGTGGGCGAGATCGCGCACACCTTCGGGTATCCCTCCGACTGGAGCACCTATGGCGGCGGGTTCGTTTACCACGTGTCGCCGACACAGGTGATGATCGGTTTCGCGTATGCGCTCGATTACGCGAAGCCGGAGACCGATCCGCATCTGCTGTTCCGCAAGTTCAAGGCGCATCCGGTGATGGCGGAGCATATCAAGGGCGGCAAGTCCGTGGCTTACGGAGCGAAGGTGATTCCCGAGGGCGGTTATTATTCTGTGCCGCAGGTGGTCGCCGACGGCGCGCTGATCGTGGGTGACGGCGCGGGCTTGGTGGACACGCTGCGCATCAAGGGCGTCCACATCGCGGCGCAGTCGGGGCGTGCGGCGGCGGAGACGCTGGCGGCGTGCTGGAACAGCAATGATTTCTCGCTGGCGGCGCTGACACCTTACGGCGACAAGCTGAAGAACACCGAGGGCTGGAAGCAACTCAAGCGCGTAAAGAACGTGCGTGCGCCTTTCTCGACCAATTTGGCGCTGGGCGTGATGAGCGCGGGGTGCGCGTGGGCGACCTTCGGCGCGCTGCCGTTCTGGCAGGTGCCGATGGCGCCGGACCACGAGGAAATGCTGCCGCTCAAGGGCGGCAAACTGCCGGAGGCGGAGAGCCTCAACATGAGCCCGGTCTCGCCGGACCGTCTGACGGACGTGTTCATGTCCGGCACGATCCACGACGAGGACCAGCCCTGTCACCTCAAAATTCTCGACCGGGCAACCTGCACAAAGTGTATCACGCTTTACGGCGCGCCTTGTCAAAGGTTCTGCCCGGCCGAAGTGTACCGGTTGGAGGACGGCCATATCCATGTGGACTTCTCCAACTGCCTGCACTGTAAGACGTGTCAGATCAAGGATCCGTTCAAGAACATCGAGTGGACCTTCCCGCAGGGGGGCGACGGCCCACGCTACACACGGATGTAATAACCTCTCATTCAAACAGAAACAAGGAAACGACCATGGACATGACATTCAATCGTAGAGACTTCCTCAAAACCACTGCGGCTGCCGCAGCCCTGTTGCCGACCTTCAATATCCTGAGCCAGGAATCAGGCACCATCGGCCCGAAGGATGACCAGGTCAATGTCGCTGTGATCGGCTATGGCGCCGAGGGCGAGATTCTGACGGACGCCGCCATGAAGATTCCCGGGGTACGCTTTACCGCCGTGTGCGACATTTGGGAAAACCGCCGCAAGATGGCGAAGGGCCGCCTGAAGGCCCTCGGACATGTGGTCAATGTGTACGAAGACTACCGCGAGCTGTTGTCCACCGAGGACAAAAACATCGACGCCGTGGTTGTGGCGACGCCGGACTGGATGCACGCCGAGATCACGAACGCCTGTCTGCGGGCGGGCAAACACGTGTACTGCGAGAAGGAAATGTCCAACCAGCTCGAAAAGGCCAAGACCATGGTGCTGGCCCAGCGCGAGACAGGCAAGCTTCTTCAGATCGGGCATCAGCGCCGCTCCAATCCGCGCTACATGCACGCGATCAACCGCGTCATCCGCGAATCCAAAATGCTGGGCCGCGTGACGCACGCCTATGGCCAGTGGAACCGCGCGGTCGCGCCGTTCCTGACGGTGGGTGCGAAGCTGAACATACCGACCGAGACGCTGCAGAAGTACGGCTATGAGAACATGGAGCAGTTTCTCAACTGGCGCTGGTTCGCGAAATACGGCGGCGGCCCGATGGTCGACCTCGGCTCGCACCAGATCGACCTGTTTTTCTGGGCGTGGGACTGCGCGCCGATCTCGGTGACGGCTATCGGCGGAAACGACTATTTCAACCGCCAGATGAACGACAATGTGATGGCGATCTACGAGTTCAAGACGCAAGAGGGGCTGATCAACCGCGCCTATTATCAGGTGCTCACGACCTCCAGCCGCGGCGGCTTTTACGAGCAGTTCATGGGCGAGAACGGTTCGCTCACCATCTCCGAGATCGCGGCGCGCGGCAACGCGGCGCAGCGCGAGGTCCGTGCGGGCGTGCCGACCTGGGACACCTTTGCCAAGATGGGACTCGTGCTGCAGGCGAAGTCGGCGGTCAAGGCGACCGTGACCACGAACGCGGCGATCGACGTGCGCGTGACGGCTGAAGCCGATGGCTGGCCCCTGCCGGTGGATCTGCTCAAGCCAGCCCACATGCCGCATCTCGAGAACTTCTTCGCTGCGGTGCGCCACGGCGAGAAGCTGAACTGCCCTGTCGATCTGGCCTACGAGTCCGCCGTCGCCGTGTTGGCCGCCAATCGCTCGGTGGCCGAGCGCAAGACGATCACCTTCAAGCCGGAAGAGTTCAAAGTGTAATTGAGGATCGGGCGGATCAGTCGGATCGGACGGATAGGACTTATCATGAAAAAACTTTTGACAACAATCATGGCGCTTGCGGCAGGTTTAGCCTGCGCCGCAGTGCCTTCCCACTGGGACGGCGGACGGAACACGCCGGTACACCGTTTAGCGCTGAACGACGAGTTCGGCGACGCGATCGTGCCGGGCTCTTCTGACGCGTTGCCGATGAGCACACGTAAGACGTGCGGGCAGTGTCATGATTACGACGCCATCGCGTCGGGCTGGCATTTTAACATGTCTGCTACAAACGCGGCTGCGGGACGCATGTCCGAACCTTGGTTCCTGATTGATCCGTTGTCGGGCTCGCAGATCCCGATGAGCTTGCGCTCATGGGACGGCACCTACAAGCCGAAGCAGCTCGGGATGACGGACTGGGAGTGGGCGTACGCGTTCGGGCGTCATTTGCCGGGCGGAGACATCGCGGACCCGAAAGACATCTACGCCGAGGGCGGGCCGACCGCCCGGTGGGATGTCACGGGCCCGGTCGAAGTCAACTGTTTCGCCTGCCACAGCCAGAGCAAGGCCTATGACCACAGCGAGTGGACGCGTCTGATTCTGCGTCAGAACTTCCGCTGGGCCGCGACCGGAGCCTTGGGCTTGGGTGAGATCCGCGGCATGGGCTCGCGCGTGGCCGATTACTGGGGCGTTCTGCGGGGCCTGAACCGCGACGACGCGGTCTATGCCGTGCCGCCGCATGTGGTCTACGATACGCGCCAGTTTGATTCCAAGAACCGCACGGTGCTGGAGGTCGGCGAGCCGCGCTCTCAAAACTGTCTGAACTGCCACTCGGTCAGCCAGGTCGGGATGCCTCACAGGGACATCGACGGCGATGTGCATCTCCGGGCGGGGATGGCTTGCACGGAATGCCACAAAAACGGCGAGGATCATGCGATCGCCCGCGGTTACGAAGGCGACGCTTCGGGGCCGATGGACAAGGCCCGCGCGACCGCGAGTTGCGTGGGCTGCCACATGGGCACGGACAAGGCTAAGGCGGGCCGCCTTGGCGCGCCGATGCCCAAGCACGTCGGCATGCCGGTCAGCCACTTTAGGGATATCGCCTGCACGACGTGCCACTCCGGCGTGACCGAAGGCGGAGACCTCGCCCAGGTGCGCACCTCCCGCGCCAACCGCATGGGCGTGTACGGACGTGCCCGCTGGGCCACGCCCGCACCCTTCATCATCGAGCCCGTTTTCGTGAAGAACAGCCAAGGCAAGATCGAGCCGCGCCGCATGTCATGGCCGGCGTTCTGGGGCACGCGCGACGCGAAGGACGCGGCGAAGGTGACGCCGATGCGGCCCGAAGCCGTGGCGACCGCGTGTGCGGGTCTGCTGGATGTGCGTGAGCAGATCGGCGCGTTGCTCACCACGCTTGCGACCGACCCGAACATTCCGGGCGTTCCCGTGCTGTCGGTCGACGGCAAGCTCTTCAAGGCCGACGCGGACGGACGGACGCAGGCGGACGGCGAGGCGGCGGGCGTCGCGGGGGTGGAGTGGCTATATCACCTGGCTGACGGCAAAGCGGTGCCGGTGATCCCGAACTACATTCCTGGGGCAGACACCGAAAAGATGACCGAAGGCCAGGTCGCCACGAATCAGGCGAACGAGAAAGTGTTCGGCAACCTGCTTCAGACGCTCGACGCGAGCAAGTTGGCGAACGGACGTTTGGGCGCGGTCGGCTTGAATGGCAAGGTCTATTTCCGCGGCGGTGAGAACGATGCGGTGATCGGCACGAACGTGACCGCCCTGGCCCAGGCCGCGAAGCCGGTCGTCGGCTGGTACGGCGACGGAACGTTTACGCCGCTCGTGTCCGCGTATGTGGCGCAGAACGTCAAGGCGTTGACCGGCACGACCTGCACGCTGACCGAGGAGATGGTGGGTGCGGGACTGAAACGCCTGGCGGAGAAGGGCGTGAAGGGCGCGGTCTATGTGGCGCACGGACAGGTCTGGGAAGCGGGCACGGACGGCAAGCTGACGGCGAAGGTCGAGAAGGCCGCCGAGGCGGTCTCGTGGGCGCTCGGCCACGATGTGCGCCCCGCGCGCATGGCCCGCGGCGCGAAGCCGGTCAAGTGCGCGGACTGCCACACGCCGGACTCGAAGTTTTTCTTCGCGAAGGTTGAGTCGACGGGACCGCTGCTGACGGCGCGCACGCTCGTCAAGGCGCAGCACGAGTTCATGACCCTCAGCGGCAGCTACAACAAGGTGTTTGGCACGACCTTCCTGATGCGCCCGTTCTTCAAGATCTTCCTGTGGGTGGTCTTCGCGTTCGTGCTGCTGGTGGCGGTGGCGTTCGTTGCGGCCGCGATGCCGGTGGTGCTGGCCAAGGGCTCGATCCCGTATGGAAAGCCGTGCGCGAAGCTGCTGGTCACGATCGACAAACTGGCTGCGGCCGGTTTGTGCGCGGCCAGTGTCTATCTGGGCGTGTCCGGCTTGGCGGGCTGGTTCCTGCACCTGCTGACCGGCTATGTGCTGGTCTTCCATATGGCGGCGGGCGGCCTCTTTGCGGCCTGTCTGGTGGCGCTCATCTGGTTCCGCGGCGCGAAGCGCATCGCGAGCGCCAAGCGCAACGTGTTGTGGATGCTGGTGCTGGTGCTGGGTGTCGGCGTGCTCTTCACGGCGGTGGCGCCGATGATGACCTGGTTCGGCGAGGGCTGGCAGCATGTGATGACTTGGGCTCACCGCTGCACGACGATGACCTTCCTAGCCGTGTCGGCCTGGATGCTGATCAGCGGCGGACGCAAGGATTAGTGGGTAGGGGCGACCCGCCGGTCGCCCCTACTGATGCTCTATGACAGACAAGGTCCAGCGGTTTGAACATCAGGCGATGTCCACGGTTTTCGAACTGCTGGTCGTCTCGGGTGACAAGCCGCTTGCCCAAAGCGCGGCGCACGCGGTGTTCCTGAAGGTGGACAAGCTGGAGGAGCTGCTCAGCCGGTTTCTGGATGTGAGCGAGGTGGCTCTGATCAGCCGCCTCAAACCGGGCGAGACGTTCAGGATGGCGCCGGAAACGTTGGACTGCCTGCTGATCGCGACGCAGGTGTGCGCGGCCACGCAAGGCGCGTTCGATGTGACCGTCGGAACCGTGATGGATGCGCTGCGCGAGGTGAAGCACCGGTGGAAAGTCCTGACGCCGCAGGAGCGCGGAAGCGCGCTGGCGGCGTGCGGGATGAGCCGGCTGATCATCGACCGGCAGAACCTGCTGGTGGCCGTGAAGCCGGACCGGCTCGGGCGGGCTACGCCGCTGGAGCTGGACTTCGGCGCGCTAGCCAAGGGATATGCGCTGGACGTGGCATGCGAGATGCTGGAAAAGGACTGGGACTTCACGGACTTTCTGATGCACGGCGGCACGAGCACGGTCGTGGCTCGGGGCTCGATGGGCGACGGAAAGCCGGGGTGGCCGGTGGGCGTGGGCGGCGATTGGCGCGAGCGTGCGGGGTTGGATTCCGTGCGGCTGAGCCAGGGCGCGGTGAGCGGCTCGGGGTTCGAGGTGAAGGGCGCGCATATCGTGGACGTGCGGCAGGGCGTGGCGGCGGTGAGGCACGCGGCGGCGTGGTCGTACGCGCCGTCGGCGGCGGTTTCGGATGCGCTCTCGACCGCGTTCCTCGGGCTCGAGTGGAGGGAGATCGAAGCCGCGTGTGCGGCGTTGCCGGGAAGCGGCGCGCTGGTGGCGCGCGAGCAGCCGGTGTGGATGGACAAGGTGCGCAGACCGGTGCGCATGTGCGGGGCGTTCCCCCAGGCAGGCGTTAGGATTTAGGAGTCGGGTGACTCCTCGGACAGACTTGGGTTGCCGTCAGGTCGACGTGCGACCGGTAACCAGTAACAAGAAAACTTTGGCTTCAACAGAAGCCAGACAAGGGAGGTACACATGAGATGCACAGGAATGATGCTGGCGGCCTTTGTGGCCGGACTTGCCGTCGTGGCAGGCGCTCAGGATGCGGCGAAAGTTCAGCTCAAGATCGCGCTGCCGAAACCGCAGTTCACAGGTACGCCGAAGGATATCCGCTCGCCGAATCTGGAGCCGGCCCGCGGCGGCAAGCCGCGTCCGCCGATCGACGTTCCGGCCGGTGCCGACAAGGTGATCTCGAAGGACTGCAAGGTCACCTCGAGCGACCCCGAACCGATCATCGGCGAGTTGGCCTTCATCACCGACGGTGATAAAGAGCATGACGCGGCGACGTACGTCGAACTCGGCCCAGGCACGCAGTGGGTGCAGGTCGATCTGGGCAAGGAGAAGGAAATCTATGCGGCGTGCGTGTGGCACTACCACGGCGAGGCCCGCGTCTACCGCGATGTGGTCTGCCAGATCTCGAACGACCGCGACTTCATTGACGGGGTTGTGACCGTTTTCAACAACGACCACGACAATTCGTCCAAACTGGGCGAGGGCAAAGAGAAAGAGTACATCGAGACCAACGAGGGACGTCCCTTCGCCATCAACGGCGTGAAGGGCCGCTATGTCCGCTTCTACAGCAAGGGCAACACCTCGAACGAGATGAACCACTACACCGAGATCGAAGTGTACGGCAAAGAGTAATCAGATGATATGCAAACCGACGTTCTAACGCCGGTTTGCGGATAGGCCGGACAAACGGGCGGTGTGGCGGACAGCGATGTTTGCCCGCCGCCCTTTTTGCTGGAGTTTCGGCCCCCTTCTCCTGGAAAAATAGGCTCTTCGTCGAAACGCGGAAAAGTTGCCTGAAAACCAGGCATCCGGAAGCGAACCGGACGCTTGATTTTCAGGCGTGAAACGCATAAAACTCTGTTTCGGAAACGAAAGGAGAGTTGTATGCGAGTCACTGATCTGAT
>JANYBJ010000049.1 GCA_025360845.1 bacterium | reverse complement strand
CGCCCCTACGTACGGGCGACCGGCGGGTCGCCCCTACGGCGGGTCGCCCCTACGGCGGGTCGCCCTCCACCTTTTTCCACACGCGCAGCAGCTCCGACACGCCCCAGGCCTGCGCGCCGCAGCCGCGGGCCGCGTGCGGGGCGTCACCGTCGCAGATCTCCGGCGGCTGGCAGGCCGTGCCGCGGTTAAGCTGTTCGACCGACGAGCCCAGCAGCGAAAGACCGGTTATCCGAGCGGCCTTGCCGTAAACCTTGGCGAGCGCCTCGACATACAGCGGGAACTGCCAGGTCCACGCCGTGCCGTTGTGGTAAGCCGGCTTGCGGCGGGTGTCCTCATCTCCCAAATAGCGTCCCTGATACGGGCGGTGCGGATCGTTCAACCGCACGCCGTCGCGCCAGACACCCATGTCCGCCAGCACCGGCCGGTCGGCCACGCTGCGGATCGCGCCGGGCACGAGCAGGCCTTCGCACGACTGAATGACGGAGACCTCCAGCCCGCGGTCGCGCAAGGCGTCAAGGGTGACCGCCAGCAGTTGATTGGGACGCAGCGCGTCCTCTTGTTCCGCCTTCGCCGCAGACACGCCCGGCGCCGCACGCAGGCAGTCGGCCAGCCAGCCCTCTTTGACGATGAAATAACGGGTGAGCGAATCGGACGCCCGGTCGGCCAACGCGCCCCAAGACGCGTCGATCTTGCGTGCGACGAGCCGCAGGCTGGCGATCCACAGGGCCTGGATCTCCACGGGATAGCCTTCGCGCGGCGTGGCCGCGGGATAGTTGGTGTCCATCCAGGTGAAATGCGGCGGACTGTAGATCAGCCCGCTTTCCGGATCCATGCGGATCCCGTTGGGCGTGCCGTCGCGATAGTGTGTGACGATGGAGACCAGCACGTCGCGAAACGTGCGGTTGCCGCACGTCGCGTTGAGCACCTTGTGCTCGTCGCCCGCCGCCATCAGGTCGCCCGCCGCCACGCAAAACCAGAGCGGCGCGTCCGAGGTGTCGCGGTTGCCCACCGTCGCGCCGTGAATGATGTTCGGCAGTGTCCCGTTCTCCTCGAAACGCCCGAATTCATTGAGGATCGCCAGCGACTCGCTGTACCGTCCGTCGGCGATCAGGCCGCGCAGCACGATCAGCGTGTCGCGCCCCCAATCCAAGAACCACGGGTAGCCGGCGATGACGGTGCGCAGCGCGTCGCGCCGCACCACATAGAGCGACAGCGCCTGCGACAGCGCGTCGGGCAGCGGGAGCAGCGCATTCTCACCCGAGTGTCGAGTGTCGGGTGTCGAGCGTCCGTCCTCTTCTCCCCAGCCGTCCAGCCGCGCGGCCGTCAGCACGGCCTGCTGCGTGCCTTCGAGCGGCAGCTCGAACCAGCCGGGGCTGAAAAGGTCACTCGTCGACTCCAGCCCGCGCTCGGCCTCTTCGGCGTGTTCGATCATGTAAGCCCAGAGCGGCTCATGGTGGTACGTGCCGCGGTCGGTTTCGATGCCGTAGGCCTCGCCCTGTGCCGGCGTGAAGCGGAACCCCTTTTCCATGGGCTGTGTCGCGGCGGGCCACGCGTGCTCCGGCCCGAGAAACGCCTTGGTTTTGTGGTGGAAGCCGCGCCACTCGATGTCGGGCCGCAGGATCACGGTCACGCCGTCGTGCGGATCCAGGCCGCCCACTTTGTTGTGGCGGACGATGAGCAGCCGCACGCGGTTGACGCCCCTCGCCATCTCCAGGCGGAAAACGAGCGGGACCCAGCGGCCCATGCCGCAGGGCACGTTGAACGACCACTCGGCAAAGCGCCCGCCGGGGTCGGCTTTGAACTGAGCGAGGCAGGCCTTGGTGATCTCCTGCGAATAGCCGCGGTAACGCAGCCAGGCGCGGCAGCGCGTCCAGAAGACGGTTTTGTCGGCCGGCACCCGCGCGTCCGGATTGGCGGCCAGCAGGCAGTCGTACTGGCTCCGGAGCTCCCCCCAGGCGGCATGCACCTGCGACATCGCGCCCGCGCCGTTCGAGAGCACCGCGCGCACGGCAGGAGCGGCGCGGACCTGCACGCCGCTGAAGCGCGTGGCGACGCGGGCCCCGCAGGCCGGCGGGAGCACCAGCAGCGTGGACACGTCGCGGCGTGTACCCTGCGGCGTGTAGACGGTGGTGACGAGCGAACGGGGTTCGGCGCGGGTGCCGTCCAACGCCGGGTGATAGGGGGCGACGTGCAAAAAAACGCCCCATCGGCCATCGTCGAACCGTACGGCGGTTTCGGCGGCGAGCGTCCGTCCATCCGACGTGACCGCCGCATCGAACGGATACTCCGCACGTATCAGCAGCACCTGGCCTTCGGGGATCATCACCTGGCGGCGCGTGTCGGTCGGCCACGTCCACGCCACGCGCGCCGACGGCCCGCCGGGTTCGGCCACGCAGAACGCGTCCGGGTCAGCCGCCATGGCCGCGCCCAGCGCGTCGGGGTCTTCATCGAAGGCGAGGCAGGTGCCGGGGCCGTTCGCCGCCGCCAGGCGTACGCGCATGGCCATCAGGTTGCGGCGGCGGCGCGCGAGGGCCGCGGGCTCCCGTCCTCCCGCAAATTGCGCCGGCCCGGCTTGAGCGAGATCGTCCGAGTCGCGCGTGAGGCAGCAGACGCGTCCGGGCTTCAGGTACAGCTCGCCGCCGTGGGGCAGCGCGAAGGCCTCGCCGGAAACCAGATCCCAAACGACGGGGGCGGTGAAGGCCTTCGCCTCCCAGCGCACCGTCTGGCCGTGTGCGCAATCGAAATTGACCAGCACCAGCAGGCTCTTGCCGTCCGGACCTTCGCGCAGCACGGCGATGACGGCGCCCTCGCCGTGGTGGATCAGGCGCAGCCGCGTGTCGGGGCCGAACACGGGATGGCCCGCCAGCAGCGCGTTCAGCCGCGCGATCTCTCCGACCTGGTTGCGGGGCGCGTCCCAGTTCAGTCCGGAGGCTCCGTGGACGTCGATTTTCTCCGAGGCGAACCACTCCACGCCGTTGGCGATGCCGAAGGCGCCTTGGTGCGACAGCAGGGCCGCGAGCGCGACCCGCATGCGGGCATACGTTTCGCAGCGGCTGGCGAGCCGGGCGTTGTCGTGGGTCTCGGCGAAGTGGATCAGCGGGCCGCAGCGTTCGGCCAGCGCGATCGCGCGCGGCAGATACCACTCCATCGCGCCGCGGTCCTCGGTCTGGAACAGCTCCGAGTAGGCCCAGTCCAGGTTGGAGTCGGTGAGCAGCGACTCGGTGACCTCGAGCTTGCCGCCGAGGCCTTCGAGCAGGAAGACCGTGTCGGGATGCTCTTCGCGAACCCGCGCCACGATGTAGGTCCAGGTTTCGCCGGGGATCATGTAGCCCGCGTCGCAGCGGAAGCCGTCCACGCCTTGGCGGCACCAGAAGAGAAAGACCTCGGCCATGTAGGCGCGCAGGTGGGGGTCGCTGTAGTCCAGCTCCACCAGATCGGCCCATGTCACGCCCCACGCGCCGGGCGAGACGAAGGTGCCGTCGGGCTTGCGGCGGTACCAGTCGGGGTGATGCGTCTGGAGCGTGGCCGCCCAGCCGGTGTGGTTGGCGGGCAGGTCCATGAAGAGGTAGCCGGCGCGGCTGTGGACCGCGGCGACCAGCTCGTGGAACTGGTCCAGCGGCGTGGCGCGCGTGTCGAACTCCGCCAGCGCGGGCTCGACCGAAAGGAAATCGAGCGCGGCGAAGGCCGAGCCGTAGCGGCCCATGCGGGCATAGGTGGCGGGCGTGGGGTGGATGGGCAGGAGCTGCACGATGCGGAAGCCGAGCGTCCCCATGATGTGGTCGAGGCGGCGGCCCAGGTCGCGGAAGGTGCCCGAGGGCGGGATCACGGTGTAGCCGAGCTGGTCCAGCTCGCGCTCCTTGGCGCGGACCGCCTCGGTGCGCGGGCTGTGCTGCAGCGCGGCCCCGAACTGGCGCACGAAGGCCGAGTACATGGTGTTCGCGCAGGCCGTGTGCGCGGGTTCGACCTTGATGCGCAGGTTGTCGCCTTCCGGCCACTCGGGAACCGTGGAACCCGCGGCGAAAAAACAGGCCTTGCCCGCGAAGATGCCGACCTGCGTGAGCGGGATGCGCGCCGCGAACACGCCGGGCGAGGTCGCGCGCATCGGCACGTCGTGCCAGTCGCGCGCCAAGACCGGCTCGCCGGACTCGGTGCTCGCGATGATCTCGTGGCGGCGGACCGGGGCGAGTCCCAGATTGGTGCGGAACGCGGCGCGTCCCGCGCGCGGCGCGTCGAGACGCAGCGTGACTTCGAACAGGTCGCCTGCCCATTTCAGATGGAAACTGCCGGGGTTTGGAAGAGGGTGCATAAAATGAGAACAGTTTAGACCATTCGCTCGATGGAATCGAGGAAATCGAATCTCGATTATTTCGATTTTGTCGAATCATTCGACCGTGTCAGTTTACTGCCCGCGCCAAGGTTGCGCAACCTTGGCGCTTGGCAACGGGAAAGTGAACGCGTATGCGGGCCACCTTTTGTTTTGGGCGGCACGCCTCCCGCCTTGCGCGATTTTACCCTTAAGCTGCGCAATTTTACCATAACAGTCCTTGCGCCGGAGGAGTAGAATACACGAGGTATAAAGTGGTAATTGTGTCTGACAAGGACGGTTTCTTTATTAGGAAACTGTGTGATGGTGTAAGTAAAAGGGTCTGTCTCCGTAGTGGGCAGGCAGCCCAAGTCGTAAAACGAAAGTGAGAATCCATGAACCTCGCGACGATGATCAAGCAGACAAGCGTTGCCGTGGAACGGTCAGCCCTCGGGCTGGCGGCGGCGGCGGTACTGGGTATGGGAGTGAGCGCGAACGCGCAGTTGCCCGTCACGGACGGGTTAATCGTGTGGCTGAAGGCCGATGCTGTGGACACCGGCGACATCGCCAATCAGGTCCGGCTCTCGGGCAGCGACATTTACGTCAAGCGGTGGGTCGACAGCTCTCCCAACAACCATCCGGCCTCGAACAGCGCCGAGGGCGATCAGCCGCTGTACATCGCCAACGGGCTGAACGGCATGCCCGTGCTCCGGTTCGCGGAGGACAACGATGACAATGGCGACCGCCTGTACATGGGGGACCTGAGCGCGTCTTTCCCCAACGCGGGCACCGTGTTCGTAGTCTCGACGATCAACAACGACGGGCGCTACAACCTGTTCGGCAACCGCAACGGAAACGACGAGCGTTGGGTGGCCAACACGTGGAATGAATCCCGTCCAGGCTCCTTCCGCGGCGCCCGTTCGGCAAACGCATCGTTCACCTTCAGTGACTGGCCGCAGACTGGCGCGCACGTCTTCGCTCTGGAAAGCAGCAGCGCCGCGTTCCGGTTTTTGATCGATGGAACGGAGATCGGCAGCGACACGGGCGATTACAACAGCGGCAGCGGCTCAGACTGGACTATCGCCAACCGGGCTGGCGGTGGACAGCAGTTGAAGGGCGACATACCGGAGCTGATTATCTTCAACCGCATTCTGACCCCCGACGAGGCCAACCTGGTCGGCGGGTACCTCGCGGGCAAATACGGGTTGACCGGGACAACGTATCCCCTTTCGGTGCCGGCGATCCCGGCCGGCCTGACGGCGACGGGAGTGGCCGGAGCGGTTGACTTGAGCTGGCCCGTGGCGGCCCGGGCTACGAGTTACAACGTGAAACGTGCAGCAGGCGGCGGCGGCCCTTACTCGATAATCGGAAACACAACCGGAACCGCCTACGCGGATATCACGGGAACGATCGGCACACCGTACTACTACGTCGTGACGGCCACGAATACCGTGGGCGAGAGCGGGATTTCCACCGAGGCCAGCGCGGCCCGGCTCATCGGCACGGCCAAGAACATCCTCACCATGAGTTTCGGGTCCTTGGGCGCCGCCTCGATCTCCGGGACCAACATCGTCAAAAACGTGCCGGTTACCACGGATCTGACGGCGCTTGCGCCGACCTACACGGTGTCGATCTTCGCGACAAACGATCTGGCCTACCCGTCCGGCACAGCCAGAAACTTCACCACGCCGCAGACCTATACCGTCACCGCCGAGGACGGTTCCACCCGGACCTATGTCGTGAAGGTTTTCAAAACCACGTCCATCACCTACGACTTCAACAGCGGCTTGCAGGGCTGGACCCAGATCTGGCCTGCGCTGCCTGCCACGTTGTGGTATCAAGGTTTCCTCGGCGAGGCCGGCGGCCAAGCGGATAATTACGAAACGAGGTTCGGACGCTCCCCGGAATTCTACCTGACCAACCTGGGCGATTTGACCTACCAGTTGCGTGGCGGACAATCGCCGCTTGCCGCGCCTGCCGTGGGGCCTGCCGCGATTCCCGAGTTGGCGGTCAATAACGGCGGCTTTGCGGGCGTGGCCCTGCGCGATGTCGCCGCCGACACCTATGTGATGAGCAGGCGGAAAAACGGCTCCGATGATAACTGGCAGACGGGCAGTTTCACCGCTGCGGAGCTGGCGCCCTACGCGAACAACGGCAAGAAGTACACGCTCGACTACATCGATTACAATAAGGGTGGCTGGGGCTGGACGTCGCTGGACAACGTCTCCATTCCCGGCACGCTGGTCATCCCCGTCATCACCGGCATGACGCTTCCGCCCTTCGATGCCGCCACCATTGTCGGCAACGCGATCACCCTGCGCGTGTCCCACGGCTTGAATCTGGCGACGATCGCGCCCTCCTACACGATCTCTCCGATCGCGCCCTTTGCCACAAGCACGCCGGCGTCCGGCATCCCCACCGACTTCTCCTCAGGACCGGTCAACTACCGCGTGATTTCCGAGGACCTGCTGGCGACCAACGTGTTTACCGTGACCATTGTGGAGTTGGCCGACCCGGCCAGCACCCTGGTCGGCCACTGGGTCTCGTTCGCGGAAAACCTCACCGACAGCTCCGGGCATCTCCCCGGCACGCATGACGGCACGGCGGTCGGCAACACCGGGGCGCTCGCCTACAGCCCCGATGTGCCCCCGGGCTTCGCGGGCAGCTCGCTCGACCTGACGGCAGGGGGAGTCGGCGTCAGCATCAACAACAGCTCGACCAACGACGCGGGCTATGTGAACACGTTCGACCAAGGCATCCGCGGCCAATGTACCGTCGCTTTCTGGGCCAAAGGTTTTCCAGGCCAGTGGGCGCCTTGGGTCTCCAAGTTTGGTGAAAACGGCATCGGTTGGCAGCTCCGTCGCATGGAGAACTCTAATTTCGCCGGCTTCACCATCCGCGGGCTCGACAACGATGACGGCACGGGCAGCAGCATCAACGTCAACGACAGCCCCGCCAAATGGCATCATTTCGCGGGAGTGTGGGACCAGGCCTTCGGCACCCGCAAGCTCTTTGTGGACGGCGTGCTTTCGCATGTGAACAACAACACCATCGGCCAGATGATGTCCCTTGCCGCCGGGCATCACCTGGGGCTGGGCGCCCGGCAGAACGGCGACGCCTCAGGCTACGACACCTATTTCGCGGGGCTGCTGTACGACGTGCGGATCTACAACCAGGTGCTCTTCTCCAACCAGGTGCAGGTCGTCATGACGACGCCGACCGCGCCGCAGAACACGGAAGCGAAAATGAAAACCTTCGGCTTCCCCAACTGGCCGGCGGTCATCAACACCTCCGCCCGCACGATTAACTGGGTCGTGCCGTTCGGGACGGACTTGACGGCGCTTTCGCCGACCTTCACGCTGTCCACGGGCGCGACCTGCGATAAGGTTTCCGGTTCTGTTGTCGACTTCTCCAAGCCGCAGACCTACAAGGTCACCTCCTCGGATTCGCTCCTTACCGCAGTCTATACCGTGACAGCGAAAACCGGGTGGAACTTCAACGACGGCACGCTCCAGGGCTGGCACAACCGCGTCTGGGACCTCGCCGCGAATGAAGGCGCCGGGGGCTGGGCCGATCTCGCCCCGAACGCGACAGCGATGACCAACACCATCAATGGCGGCGTTATCCAGCCGAACACGTCACCCGACCCCAACTACAACCAGCTCTATACCTCGGCCGGGGGCATTGTCACCCCGATTTGGTGGACCACGCCGCCCGGTTATCCGGCTGACACTCACGCAAATACCATGTGGCTGCGCTCGCCTGAATTTTACCTCAACCGGACGGGCGACCTGACCGTGCAGTTGGCTGGTGGCGTCGCCAGGACGGGCGCACCCGCCAATGAAGCGGCGGTGCCGATGGCCTCGATAGCAAACGGAGGCTGGATGGGCGTGGTCCTTCGCCGCGTCAGCGACAATGCCTTCGTGCTGATCAAGACCAAAACGGAAGGCCAGAGTAACAACACTGTCACGATGACCTTCACCCAGGCCGAACTGGCGCCGTACGCGGGCAGCAAAGCCTATACACTGGAGTTCATTAACGCGGACAGTGGCGGTTGGGGCTGGGTCACCATGGACAACGTCTTCATTCCGGGCAGCAACGTGATGCCCAAGTTTAACGGCACACTCCTGACGATCTTCTAGCCCTTCGCGATTAGGAGCCTATTCTGACCACGTTCTCCACCTGCGAAACAGGCGGGGGACGTGGTCAGTTTTTTTTCGGTTGACATCTCTATCATCTCTATAGTATAACTAAATACGGATGGGGGGGGTAGTTTGGGCACGCCGTTTGGCGAGTGGCTCGTTCCACTTCATGTGACTGGACTTTGAGCATATAAAAAGGAAAACGCAACCATGACTCCAACCACCCCGAATGCCGGACCGACGTCAGCAAATCCGCTCCAGTTCGCATGTTCCGCGGGGGGCCGGCCTTCATCACGTGCGTTTACCGGGGCGGGGGCCTTCTGCTGGATTTTGCTCTCCACCTTGGCGGTGGTCCTGCAGGCCCACGCCGGAACCTTTACCAGCGACTTCACCAAGGGAGTAAACACCAATTACTGGGGACTCTGGACGTCGTTCCCTGCCGGCGTCTGCACGAACATCAACGACGCGCAAGGCGTCACGTTCCAGCGCATCGCCGGTTCAGGCCGGCAAAGCTTCAGCGCCGGGTTAAGTCTGGGTCCTGTCGCCATGCGAAAAATCACCACGGATGGCGGGGGGTACATGACCGGTGACTTCGTCGTGACGATGACCTACAGCAACCTCAATAATTTCGTCTCGTCCTCCGGTGATTTTTGGACGTGGGCGAGCAATCAGTTGAAGCTCTTTTTGCAGTGGGGCGACGGCAGTGCGCCGGAAAGAGTCCACGTTGTCCAAGTCTGGTCTTTCAGCAGGAATTACTACGGCTGGTATCAGGGGACCGGTTATCAAGGCAGTGTGATGGACGGCCAATTTCCCGCCCAGGGCGGGCAGCTACTCAACATCCGGCCAGCGGCGCCGGCCAGCTCTGCCACACTCACGATGGCCCGCACCAACGGCGTCCTCAGCTATTACCTCAACAACCAGCAGATCGGCGTCGGCGAAGGCCCCTCTGCATTTACCAGCAACGACATCTGGAGCGTCAACCTGAAGCTGCAACAGGGGATAGACGCCGCGCCGGTCGGGGTCACTCTCCAGTCTTGCGTCATCAGCGGTCCGAACATCAAGGATTATCCGCCGCAGCCGCCCCAGCTCAAGCTCGTCTCCGCGTCCGGCGGCAACTTTGGCTTCGTGTGGGACGCGACGCCCGGCCAGGCCTACCAAGTGCAGACCGCAACGAACCTGACCTCCGGCGGCTGGGCCAACCTGGGCAGTTCGTTCATCGCCAAACGTTCGCCCGTTGCTGTGACCAACTCCATCGGAACCGACCCCGCGCGGTTTTATCGCGTGCAGGCCGTCGGGAACTGAGTCTCGCACCGCAATCCGCGAGAACCTTTTAAGAAGGCGTGTGTCCGCACCTGCGGCTCGTCGGTGCCTCGCCCTCCACGAAAATCTGCGATTTTGGTGCTATTTTTTGCGATTAAAATTAGGATTACGAATTGTCCCGATCCCTCCTAATCTTAATCTTGATCGTAATCGTATTCTCTGCTTGGAGTTAGGTGCAACTCGGTGCATTCGAAATCGCTATCGGGTTCGAATCCATGCGGTCTTCTTCGATTTCGATACCGATGCCGACGGGGAGAGGCCACCGCCTGACGCCGACTTTTTCAGCGGAATCGACGATCGACAAAACAGCGACTCATCCGACCCTTGACTCCTGACCTCTGACTTCTCCTCTCTTTACCGCGTTCCCCGTTATGTGTTCTTGGAATGCTATTTAAAGGGCGCCCGTCGCCCCCGCTGCCGCAACAGCCGCCATGCGTGTTCCCACATCGGCCGCGCCTGCCACGCAACCCACTGCGGATGCTGGCCAGGAGGTTCCCACTCCGCCCCGGCCAGGCATGATCAAGCGCCCCTCTCAGGGTGGACGCCCCACGATCAACACGGCAAGTCTGCAACGTAGCCGCGCTGATACGGATCAAATTCGCGAGGACATCGCAAAGCTCAAGACCGAGGGTGGCGACGTCACCTCCTACATGGAGCGGCTAAAGGAGCGCAAAGCCCAGGAGAGTGCGGATAAGGCCGCCGCCGAGCAGGCCGCCCGCGACAAGCTTCAGGAACTCGCCCGCAAGATCACGCAGGACGAACTGGCCAAAAAAGAGCGCGAGATGAACCTGAGCCTGATCGAGAAAGGCGCGAAGCCCATCTCGGACATCGAACTGACACCCGAGGAGGAACAGGCCCTGGTCGATAAAGGCGTGCTGGGGCAGTAGGGAGAAGTGCGTTAGTGCATTAGTGCGTTAGTGCCTTACAAACCAACAACAGCAATAAAAAACAAGTTGTTTGCACCCTCGCCCTCTGGGAGAGGGCCGGGGTGAGGGTTGTGGGCTTGCCCACATTGGTGCGTTAGTTGGAGAGACGGGAGAGGGAGAAGCGCGAAAGGCGCGATAGGCGAGTTAAGCGGGGAAGAGTGGGAGAGAGGACGCGGGGTTTATATGTTTGTAGTGTGCCCGTAAGGGCATTCAGGTGGCAAATGAAGAAACGCCTCACGGCGTCACTACGAACCTTGAAGACGCAGAGAAATGCCTTACGAACCAACAAGCGCAATAAAAAACAAGTTGTTTTACCACGAAGACACGAAGTGTACGAAGAAACACAAAGCCAGAGGGAGGGAGAAGGCTGTCAGGTGTTTAGGCTGTTAGGCTGTTCAACTCCTAAATTTTCCCTAACTCCTCACAGGTGGTTAGTGTAGTGTCCCTTAAATGGCTATACACATGACAGTCACCTTAAACCGGTTTTTTTTGACAGGTTTGACAGGATTTTCAGGACTAACTCGTTATTCATCCTGTTTCATCCTGCCATC
>JANYBJ010000297.1 GCA_025360845.1 bacterium | reverse complement strand
CGGAGATGGCCGGAAAACGTTTCGTCGATACGCCCTTCGTGACTGAGGGCGACGGCCCAGGCCGTGATGAGGATTGCGATCAGCAGGAGCGACCATTGGGAAACCGTTGAAAACATGCGCCCGCCCCAGTCATTTAAAAATCACTTTGGTGCCGAAATACCCGTGCGCGTTCAGGCCCAGCGCGAGCGCCTCGGCCACATAAGGAAGACCTGCGGAGGGAAGCCCGGCCACGCCGTACCGGAGGGCGAAATAGTTGCGGATGGCGCGGCGGGCTCCATCTCCGGGCGGCCCGTCCAGCACGACGGCCTCGTAGACCGCGCCCTGCCAGTTCTGGCCCCACGCGGCGCACGCCGGAGTGCCGCCGATGAAAATGTCGCGTGAAGCAACGTCGAGTAGCCGCCAGAAGACCCGCTGACCACGAGGAACAGCGTCGAAACGGTGTTCGTGGCCGTACCCGTGAATGCCAGAGGCGAGGCAGGATTCGTTGAAAGGTTGAAGAAAACGCCGTCAAACCCGTTGGTCACGGCAAGTTCAGGGGCCGACCACGCCGGAGAGTTCGTGACCGCCGGGACCAGAACCAAACCGCTGGCCGAATTCCAACCGGCCACCTGTCCGGATTCACCCGTTTCCACGCATCCGGGTGCGGACAGGTCAAACTGGGCGATGACGTTGGCGAAGCTTGCCAGTGGAATTAGTATATTCAACAAAAAGACTAAGCGAATCATGTTTGTGAATATACACGTCCATATGCTTGTCCGCAAGCTTAAACAGTCCGGTCGGACGAGGCCTATGCCTCAACATCAACGCGTCTTCGGCCGTGCATCCAGGCAGACCACATCGCCGGCGGCGTTGCGCGCGTAGATCAGGCCGTGCGACAGGACCGGTGTGGTCCAGCACCGCCCGGAGAGTGCCTGCGTCTGAGACAAAGGCTGATAGGCCTTGCCGGTCGCCTCGGCAACAATCAGCAGCCCCCGCTCGCAAAGGAGCAGGAGTTTGCCGTCGGCCACGATCAGCGAGCCTCGGCGGACCGATGGCTCGGACCATTTTTTTTCGCCCGTGGCCCACTCCACGCAGGTCAGGTCCGTATCGTTGAACCCGAACAGGTGCCCCTGCCACAGCACCGAGCTGTTCATCTGCGTCTTGAGGTTCTTGTTGCGCCAGACTTCTCTCGGCGGGTCCGCCGTAATGTCGTACAACGCGCACCCCACTCCATTGCCCGACGAGACGAACATCTTTCCCTCGTGGATGATGGGATCGGCCGCATTGAGATCCCACTCCGTCCGCCACGGAATCTCCCAGAGCCGTTTCCCGCTGACGGCCGCCACGCCGACCACCGCACGACCTGAAAAGAACGCGAGCGCGTTCATCGCCCCGTCCCGGTACGGCACCGGCGAGGAGTAGCCGGGATGGCCCGCGGGACTCTGCCAGAGAATAGTGCCGTCCTTCTTGTTGAGTGCCATGCCCGCCGGGCCGAGGCTCATGAACAAGCGGTCACCGATAATCAAAGGCGAGCCCGCATAGCGCCAGTTGTTCTTCCAGTCGCCCTCCTGTAACGGCCACGGCTCGAACTTCTTCGTCCAGACGACGCTGCCTTTCAGCGCGTCGAGGCAGAAAAGGTGCCCATCCTTGCTGAATGTGAAGACGCGTCCCTCATCCACGGCCGGCGTGGCGCCCGGCCCGCCCTCATACGAGAGCGGCTGGAGTTCGCAAGCATAGCTGTGCCGCCAGAGAACGGTTCCCTTCACCGCATCGAAGCAGAACACCGTATCGGTCCCGTCCGTGTTGCCCAGCGTGTAGACGCGTCCGTCCGCGACCGCAAACGACGAGAACCCTTTGCCGACCGACGCGCGCCAGAGCACGGCCAGACCGTTGGCGCCCCACTCATACGACCAGCCCGTTTCGCCCATCAGGCCGTTGTGCTCCGGCCCTCGCCAGCACGGCCAATCGACACCCGTGTCGGCAGCAGAAGTCGTTCGTGCAAGCAGGCACGACGCCAGAATGAGAAGAACCGGCAAATTCACTTATCCACCTCCAGAGGAAAGACAGTCATTTTCAAATTCAGTTACCGATGAAGCGTAGCAAAGCGGGGTATCCTGTTCAAGCTAGGCAGATGGCATTTCTCTTCCTGTCACTTGCCGCTCGACAGACCGCAGCAGACGGCTTACAGTTTGCCAAAGACGAAGGACGAATTCATCTCCGGAGAACAGCCATGATTTCAAAACGCATCCTCTTGCTGACCGCATCGCTCGTCAGTTGTCATCTTTCCGCCACAGAGTGGCAGCACCCTCTCTGGCTGGGACGGGGCGATGTCTGGCGGGCCCGCTTTCCGGTCACCGTCACAAACCCTTCGGTCACGGCTGTCTCAGGCGAGCCGGTCGCGGTCACCGTCGGCGACGGCACGGGACAGGCCCCGCTCGTCGGCGCGCGGGCCGAGGCTCTCCGCGTCACCGACGCGAAGGGCACCCAACTGCTTTACGGACTGTGGACACCCGACCAAAACACCACGTTCTCCACCGGCGCGATCCCGGCAGGCGCGACGCTGGTGCTGCCCGCCGTCTGCGCCACTCAAGCCACGGCCCGCCTCTACGTTTATTTCGACAACCCACACGCCTGGGGACTTTCCGACACCTTTGAAAAACGCGCCTTCACCGACCTCAATGGCGATTTCGAAAAGGGCTTGGGCGGCCAGCCGTTCGGTTGGCGGCCGGGGCAGACCACGCCCCGTCACCGCCTCACCTGGTCAGACGAGAAACCCTTCTCCGGCTCGCGCTGCCTCAAGGCCGAGACCGATGCCCAGGCGCCCGAGTCGTGGTTCGGCTATGTTCGTTCGGACTTCACTGTCGTGCCCGGCGCGCACTGCACGATCCGTGTCCGCGTACGCGGCACGAATGTAAAGGGCAGCGCGGGCTGGTACATTCATGTGGGTGACGAAATAAATCCTCAGCGCATCAACCGCGTCGTCAAAGCCGGCGATGGCACCTTCGACTGGAAGGAGCAGGTCTTTACCTTCACCGTACCCGAAGGTGCCACGCGTCTGCAGACCGGTTCGGTGCTTTTCGGCACCGGCACAGCCTGGTACGACGCGTTCTCGCTGGAGACCGACAAAGAGCCGGCGCGGGTCGTGGCAAGCGCGGGAGCAGTCGAACGCCTGACGCTGAGCGAACAGGGCGCGGACGCCGCATGGCCCAAACCTGAAAAGAAAGCCCCTCGCTGGCTCTACCGCCTGCCCGTACGCCTCATCAACCTGCGCGACGAGCCCGCATCAGACCTTCTGGCGGTAGTCGATCTCAACAGCGCCACGCGCGGCATCGTTGCTCCGCGCTTTCTCTTAACCCTCAACGGCAAGCCGGTCGACACCTGCCGTATCGGCGACCGCCTGCTCTTCTCCTGCGCCCCTGCCGCACACACCGCGCTGACCTACTATCTCTACGTGGCCGACACGGGGGTCAAAACGACACCGGCAAAGAAGCAGGTGTCCGCCTTGGGCAGCGCCATACCTTCCGACCAGATCCTGGCGGACCGCTCAAGTGATATCGACGCACAGGCCTTCGCCAAACTGCTCAACAGCCCCGCCAATCTCGTCAAGAACCCCGACTTCGAGAAAGGAACCGATGCGCCGGAGGGCTGGACTCACAGCGGCGACGAGCCGGGCGTCACCTACAGCCTCGGCACGCCCGGCGGCTTCGGACAGCGCCACGCCCGGCTGACCGTGCCGCTGACCGCGAAAAATGCCTGGCGCGGCTGGTACCAGTCACTCCCCGTCAAGTCCGGCCACAGCTACCTCTACGGCGCGTGGCTCGCCTGCGAGTCGCTTGAAGGCACCGCCAATCTGAACGCCCACCTGCGCGACGCCAAGGGGGAGGTCGTTCCGGGCGGCTTCCTGGGCGCAGGCGCGCCCATCAGCGGCAACACGCCCTGGACCCCGATGTTCGCCACGGTCACAATCCCGCAAGACGCGACCCAATTGCAGATGCATCTCACCATGAACGACCGCGGCACGCTCAAGCATGACGGCGTCTTCCTCGCCGAGTGCCTGGAGGCCGATTCCGGCGACCCCGAGACGCCGGCGATGGCCGCACGGGGCTTCGCGGTGTGGCCCGTGGATCCGGTCATCAAAATCTTTCACGAAACCCTGCCGCCGCAGAGCGCCGCGCCCTTCGCCATCGCCCTCGCGCGCAACGAGGAGGAGGCCCTTCAAATCGCGCTCCGCGCAGGCCGCGACATCCCCAACCTGCGCGTGGAGGTGGAGGCTCCCAAAGACAAGAAGGGTAACTCGCTGACCGATTTCTCCATCGGCTGGGTGGGCTTCGTGCCGATCGACCACAGCACGGCCTACTACAACCTCACGACGCCGGCATGGGAACTGAAATTCCCCACCAGCGCGGGCGCGTCTGACGGCTGGTCCGGCTGGTGGCCCGATCCCATCCGACCGACCTCAGACGGCAGCCTCGCCGCGAACCAGACGCAGCCGGTCTGGATCTCCTTTAGAACCGCTGCCGACACGCCCGCCGGCCTCTATAAGGGCAAGGTGCGGCTCTCGGCTGGCAGCAAAGTGGTCGAGACGATCCCGTTCACGGTCACGGTCTGGGATTTCGCGCTGCCGAAAATCCCGTCCTGCCCCGCCATCTTTGATCTGCGGATGAACGGGTTTTGGCAGGCCGAAGGGGTTTCAGAGGAGGCCCAATACGAGAAACTCCTGCGCTTCATGGCGCGGAAAAAAGTCTGCCCCGATTCTGTCCGCGGGGAACCGGCCTTCGAGCGTAACGCCCAAGGCGTGATCACCGCCGACTTCACCGCCTACGATAAAGCCGCGAGCCTCTTCTTCGACGAGCTTAAATTCCCCAGCTCCTACATGCCTAGCTTCTTCTACCTTTTCGGCTGGGAGCATCCGCCGAAGCCGGTGATGGGCGAGGAGCCCTTCGAAGGGGAACAGCCTTTCAAAGGCGCAGACCGTACGCGCCTGCGCAAGGCTTACAAGGATACGTATCAGGCTTGCCTGCGCCTCTACTGGGAACACGTGAAGTCCAAGGGCTGGGCCGACAGGCTGGTGCTCTACATTTCGGACGAGCCCTTCCTCACCAAGAGTCCCATCGTCGACCAGATGAAGGCGCTCTGCGCGATGATCCACGAGGTCGACCCCAAGATCCGCATCTACAGCAGCACGTGGAACCACTGTCCGGACTGGAACGGCTACCTCAACATCTGGGGCGCGGGCCATTACGGCTGTTTTCCGGAGAGCGAGATGCAGGCGCGCCGCGCGGCAGGCGAACACATCTGGTTCACCACCGACGGCCAGATGTGTACGGACACGCCTTTCTGCGCGATCGAGCGCCTGCTGCCGCACTACTGCTTCAAATACGGCGTGGACGCGTACGAGTTCTGGGGCGCGAACTGGCACACCTACGACCCCTGGCGCTACGGCTGGCACAGCTACATTCTCCAGACCAGCACGCCCGGCGAGTTCTATTTCGTGCGCTATCCCAACGGCGACGGCTATCTGTTCTATCCCGGGGCTTCTATCGGTGTGGACGGACCGGTCACCAGCATCCGCCTCGAAGCGGCCCGTGACGGCGTGGAAGATTTCGATTACCTGAGACTGCTGAAGGCCTTCGCCGATAAGACCGGCGATAAAGATGCGGTGCGCCTGCTCGCCGAGTTCGGCGCGCTGCTCGAGGTCCCCAACGCGGGCGGACGCTACTCCTCCAAGATCCTGCCCGATCCCGCAAGGCTGAGCGCGTTACGGCTGCAGGCCGGTGCCGCGCTCCAACGCCTCTCAAACTGACCGTTGGATTCACCTCCTTTCGCCGCACCAACAATTTTATCACACCTCCGGATGTGTGATAACAGAGATGAGTGCGGCAATGCAGGTGAAAGAAACAAAAGGGATAAAAACAGAAAACGGGGCGGATGCGAACATCCGTCCCGTTTCTGTTTCTGAGGGAAGGCGTTACTCCTGCCCAAAGCCCTTGCCAGACAGGTACTCGAGCACCTTGCCGACCGAGGTCAGCTTCTCGGCATCCTCGTCCGGGATCTCGGCGCCGAACTCTTCTTCGAACGCCATGATCAACTCAACGGTGTCAAGCGAGTCCGCGCCCAGATCATCGATGAACGATGCCTCCGGCGTGACCTGCTCGGCGTTGACGCCCAACTGCTCAACAATGATCTCTTTGACCCGCTCTTCGAGTTTGCTTGCCATGACTCTCTCTCCTTGACCTAGTTACCCAATGTTAAGGCCGCGGCCCGCGCCGCGCCTATCACATGACCATGCCGCCATTCACACTCAGCACCTGACCCGTCACGTATGAGGCTTCGTCTGAAGCCAAAAACGCGACCGCCTGCGCGACATCCTCAGGTTGGCCAAAGCGTCCCTGGGGAATATTCGCCATCATCTGGTCACGCACGTCCTGCGAAAGGGCGTCCGTCATCTTCGACGAAATGAACCCCGGAGCAACCGCATTGACGCGAACGCCACGGGACGCCAACTCCTTGGCCGTGGATTTGGTCAACGCGATCACACCGGCCTTTGAAGCCGCATAGTTGCACTGGCCGGCATTGCCGATCAGCCCGATCACAGACGCGATGTTGATGATCGCACCGCTACGCTGCTTCATCATGAGCTTGGACACAGCGCGCGAGAACAGGAACGTTCCCTTGAGATTCACGCGCAACACCGCATCCCAGTCATCGTCTGACATACGCACCAAGAGCGTGTCTTTAGTGATGCCGGCATTGTTGACCATGATGTCAACTTTGCCAAACACCTTGACCACCTCGGCAATGCATGCGTTGACCGCCTCGCCATTCCCGACGTCCACCGCCAGCGGTAGAGCCTTGCGGCCCAATCCCTGGATAGCAGCCGCCGCATCGGCGAGCCAGTCAGCCTGCAAATCACAAATCGCCACATCGGCGCCTTCGAGCGCCAGCTTCTCGGCGATCGTCCGCCCGATGCCACGCGCCGCACCGGTCACGACCGCCACTTTGCCATCAAATGCACCCATGATATACCCCTTCTTCGTTGAAATCGGATTCGAACCGCGCCCTTATGCCTGCAGGGCTTGGCAACTCTGCTCGAGCGACGGGACGTCTTGCACGTTCACCGTTTTGACGCTCTTATCGATACGTTTGATCAGACCGGAAAGCACCTTGCCTGGACCGAACTCCACGAAGTCCGTCACTCCCGCGCCGATCACGCACTTCACGCAGTCGCACCACCGCACCGACTCGGTCACCTGGCGCAGCATCGCGTCCTTGATCGCGGCCGGGGCGCTGCTGTGCGGCGCGCCGCTCACGTTCGCGAGCACCGGCATCTTCGGCGCCTGGAAAGTCACGCTGTCGAGCACCGACGCCAGCTTCGTCCGCGCCGAGGCCATCAGCGGCGAATGGAACGCGCCCGCCACATTCAAAGGGATCGCCTTCACACCCAGCTCTGCCGCCACCGTCGCCGCCACCGCCACGCCGGTCTTGCGACCGGAAAGCACGACCTGCGCGTCGGAGTTGATGTTGGCGACGGTGATGCCCGCCTTTTCGCAAATCGTCTGGAGCTGCTCCGGCGTCGCGCCCATAATGCTGACCATGCCGCTCTCCTGCTCTTCGCAGGCCTGCTGCATGAAACGCCCGCGCGCCTCAAGAATCTTGAGCGCCGAATCAAAATCCAAAACACCGGCCACATGCAGCGCGGTCCACTCGCCGAGGCTCAGGCCCGCCGCCATCTTGAACGTCACCTGCGGGCAACGCTTCTGGAACGCGCGGAAAGCCGCCACACTCACCGTGAAAATCGCCGGCTGGCAAACGTTGGACTTGGTCAGCTCCTCCGCAGGCCCTTCGAAACAAACCTTCGCAAGATCAAAGCCCAGCACCGTGTTGGCACGCGCGAACAGGGCACCGATCTCGGCATCCTCGGCCAAATCCTTGCCCATGCCAGGCACCTGAGCGCCCTGCCCCGCGAAAATGCAAACTCTGTCGCTCATACGCGTCTCATCCTTGTCGTAACCGTTGCGTCCGCATGACCCATTCGGGCGTTTGAAGTCGCGCAGTTTGACATATTTTAATAAATTGTCAAACTCAAAACCCTTCTCCAAAACAAGAGTTAATAGGTTACCATAGGACACCCGCCAAAGCGACAGGAAAAAGCACCAGCACCGGGTCGTGACCCCGCAGCTCTGTTCGGGTACTTGTTCGCCACAGACATGACCGTCAGGCGAGGGCAATCCCCGATGCGCAAAGTGCTCCCTTGACATTCGGTGCCGCACCCCTTACTTTTACGTTTTCTTATAACAGTTGAAGCCCGTAGCACAGAACCGTATGTCCGAAGAAACTGACACTCCTTGGCTTAATTTGTGCGCCTGCATCGTTCGCATCCACTCGGGCCCGTGGGTTTTTATCCAGCTCCGCGGCGAAGCTCTGTCTCCTGAATCGGCAGACCGCGGCGACGTCGATTTCCTTGGCACCCGCGGCTCGATCGAAGCCTTGTCCGACGCCGTTCTCTGTTGGGTTCGCGCGGGCGACTGCCACATGCGTCTCGCGTCGCGTAACCGCTGCAAAACCACACTGACGCTTTTCTCCACCGATGGCAAGCATCGCATCGACTTCGACTTATGGGTCGAACTGTGGCAGCTCCATGCCAAAAGCGTTTGTCTGCGCTATGCCGACTGCGAACCGCTTCTCTCCTCGCAGACCGGCTCCATTCGCAGGCTTCCTCTCGCAGTCGAAGCCGCAGTCTATCTTCACCACCTCGTCTCCAAGCGGCGCGATGTCACCCTGCCTGGCGCGGCCAAGCGGCTTGAAGGCTACCGCGGGGCGTGCCTCCGCGCGAATCTCGGCGAGCTGGCCGACGCCGTCGGTTCCGTCATCCAAGGCCGCTGTATCACGCCTGCCACGCTGGCGGTCGCGAACCGGATTCTCGACAGCACTCTCAAGACCGCTTGGCGGTCGAACGCGCGCAACCGGTTTGGGCAAGGGCTTCACGGTCTGAGGGCCGGGATGCTGTCTGGCCCGCGCCCACCTCGCATCCTGTCGCTGATGGGTTGCGACGGTTGTGGAAAAACAGCCCAAGCCGAGTGCCTGAAGTCCGGCGGAGGTTGCGTCGAGGCGGTCTTCACCGGCAAACACCTGTACCGCAAAAGCCTGCTCTACAAGCTGGCCGTGATTGTCATCCGCCCGCTACTTTTCCAGAAGCGGGAGGCCTTTGACGAGACGCTTGCGCCCCTGATCTACCTGCGCGCCTGCCTGGGGCTGCAACTCAAACTCTGGAGGCGCCGCCGCGGGCTTCTGGTGATGGACCGCTCGCTCATGGACTTTCTGATGGTTGACCGCAAATCCGACACGCCGACATTGTGCCGCAGCCGCTGGCTCGCGGATGCGTTTGGCCGCCGCATCCCCACGGTTCACCTTATCCTCCCTTACGAACAACTGGTGCAGCGTAAAAAGGAGGTTACGGAAGCCGGCCACGCCCGTTATGACGCCGCCATGTTCAAGCGCTTCACACGTCAAATTCCCACCGACTACACCCTTTTCAACAACAGCGGCGGGCTGAAGGAGTCGGCGGCCGCACTCGGGTTGATCGTACAGGCGATCGCCGCGCGAAACGACTGAGCTGGAAGTCCCGCACCCGCACGCCTTCACGCGCGCAAATTCGGGAACACGGTCAACAGCCGTGCGCAGAAATCAGGCTGAGCGGCCAGGTTTTTGAGTTTGAAGAATGAGAAACCCATCGGCGCGTCGCCCACCTGCGTTGGAACGGCATCCCGGACCGTCGCGACCAACCGGTCCGGCTCCGCCAACACCAGCTGCCCGCCGCGCCGCATGCGGAGCATGTCGTCCAGCAGGCGCAGATAGTCGAAGGCCTGTTGCTGCTCAAGAGACACCCGTGCGGCAGGCCCATACTCGAAGTCGATCATCGCCACAGCCGGCCCGTCAGGGTTGAAAAGCAGATTGCCGAGATTCAAATCGAGGTGTACGACGCCGACGTCATGCATGCGCCGCACCGCCGGAAACAGGACCGCCGCAAGCGGCCACAGCAGAGACCTGCGCTGAATCAGAGCCACCGATGCTCTCCCCCAGTCAACCCACGAGCAGGCGATCGCGTCCTCCGTCCGCCACAGCGGCTGCGGCGAGAGACCGAGCGGGTATAGCCGCCCGTAGGCGTCCCATTCGCGCGCCAGACGCGCCTCGGGCGACAACGCCAGCAAGGGCAGAAGGGGGTCGGCCGGATCGTGTTTGATTTTGTACGGGTTGTTCAGCCGCACAACCGCGCGGCGGGTGCCGTTGCTGACCGCGTAGTAGATCTGGTCGTAGCCGCCCTTCGACCGGGCCGGAGTCAGGGAGCAGACGGTGCCCAGAACCGAGGCGAGCTGCGCTTCAAGCGCCTTTCGCCTCGGCTCGATCCGCTTCATTTCCGCACGACAGCGGAACCAGCGCACTGGAGATAGGATCGCTTTCATCGTTTTAACCGGGCACTTGGAACCACGGCTTAAGTTTCACCGCCAGTTCGGAGATCGAATCGCTTTCAAGCAGGTGAAAGTAGGATTGGATGTCCTGTTGAACCGTGAGCGCAGGAAGGTCCCGGAGCGGCAAGAGCCGGATATGGCGGGCGTCGACATGCTTTTGCAGGTAGGCCTGATGAGACGGCGGCGGGCAGGCCCGCTCGGGGGCGAGCACATAAACCGGTTTGCCGGCGGTCATGGCTTCCGTGATCATGGACGCGCTGTCCGCTGTGCAGAACACCAGATCTGCCGCACCCAGAAATTTCGCGACAACCTTTTCGGGAACATGATTGAAATAGGTCGCATAGGCAACCGCCGGATGAGTCTCGAGACACGATTTCAGCGTCTTTTCCAGCGCGAGGCCGGTGCGACGCGACGTGGACAGCAATAAACGCGCGTGGTTTCGCTCCGCCTGTTCAAGCAACCCTTTGGCCAGCAGCTCCATTGAAGATCGGTTAAAGCGATAGCCCGCGCCGTCTCCTCCGACCAGCACCGCCCACACGACGTTCTTTTGCAGTTCATGCTCGGATCGGAATTGTCGGCCCTGCTCGGCAATCTTCTCACGGTCAATCGGTTTCGGAGCCATTGAAAGCTTGATCTCGTTGGGACCGGCCGAGCCCTTGCGCGGTGAGAGCAGAAGTGTGAAAAGTGACGGGGCCAACCCCCTCAGCGAACTGCAGTAAATATTCTTAATGCCGTTCAGCTGAGCAACCCATGCGTTCAGAAAAGAGGTGTCGCCACCCGCTGAAATCAGCCAGTCGAACCGATTGCCCGCCTCCAGATGCCGCAGGTCCTCAACCTGATAAAAGAATCGGATCAGCCTCCTTTGCGTCGTTTCGGAGATGCCGCGCATCGAACCCGGACGGTTGAGAAGGAGGCGAAGCGGATAACGCATGAATTTCAGGCGGAGGCGAACATGGAGAGTGACCGCTTGCGCCGGCACTATTTTTTCAATGCTGCTGAGCACGCCCATACTGCCGCTGACATGGCCAGGTTTGTTATCGGAAAGAATCAATAGACGGGTTCCGGCACTCATTTTAGTTTGAAGCTTTCAAGCGGGCCGTAATCGCAGGGTGCTCCTTTAGGCCGAGGTGCTCGAGGTGATCGAAGGCTTCGAGCGAGTTGTCGCTGGAATGAACGACTCGCATGACTTCACTCCCTTTGCCGGTCAGCGCGCGACGGAAATGATCCTTCATCCGGATACGCTCGTTGTCCACGCGCGGATGTTTGCGCCGCGTCCGGGCGGAGGGCTGAGTCGGAGCGGCATCCCAGCAAACGAACCAGTAAAACGGATACGCTACGCCCCCGCGCGCTTTCTTATCCGCCCAGTTCCCCCCGCGCACACCCCGGTGTACGCGCTCGCGGTTGGCTTCGGTGATGGGGCCTTCCGCCAGGATTTCAAAGTGCTCCTGAAGTCGGGTGCGCAACTCAGAGACCGGGTCGAGTCCGGTGCCGAAATCGCGGATGAAAAACGTCGCCAGTCCCACCTTCATCGGCGCCTGGTCAAAATAGCGTTTCTTCAAAAACTCGTTTTTGTTGCTGTAGAACCCGATCAGATCGAGGCTGGGCAGCACCTTCGCCTCTCGGAGAAGGGCCTCGATCTCATCAAACGTGCGCGGCACCGGCATGCCGGCCAGACCGGCCAGACGCTCCAGTTCCTGATAGTAACCGGGTTTGGTAAACGAATCCGGACCGAGCTCCAGCGTGGCGGAAGGCGAGGGAAGCGCTTTATCATGGAACAGCAGATGGTAACAGAACGCGAGGAACCGCCAGTCAGGTCTCGCGATGCGTATGCCCTTTTCACTAAGGATGGCCGTATCGAGCATCGCTTTGGCCAATGCGGGCGTGAAGTAGGGCGCGCTCTTGTATCCGTGCCCCCCTTGACCGTCGTCCGTGTAAACATCGAACGAATACGTGCCGACCTTCTCGCTCAAACGCTCCTTGAACTCTTTGAGACCCTTCTGCGAAACAAGAAGGTCGATATCACCCTTGTGCTGGCCCGCCTCCATTTTTTCACTCCCGCGCAGCACGACATAATCGAGGCCGGAGAGCCACTGTGTCAACTCCAGCGGCGAGAGCCCGGCAGGGCCATACTGCCTGCTTTGGTCACTCGGTGCGACATGGGCTTCCAACACCGTAAAACGTCTGAGCTTGCCGTGACATGCGAGAGTCGTTGAGCCAGCCAACTTCAAGACGTTTCTGTGACCATACCTCAAGAGACCAAGCCCCGCGGCAACCCGTGCGAGACCCCACGGCACTAATATGTGGCTGAATCGGGCGATTTCCCGTTTCTGCATGAGCGCGAAAGCCGCCGTGCCGTATAGAATAGCGACGTTGCAGTTGTTCTTTCTCACATCCGGAATACGCCGATAACGTTTCCGGACGTGGCTGGCTTCCCTCGTGGCCGACAGGCTTCCCTGCCGGTCGAGAAGCAAGACATCGCGCGCGCCGTTCGCGCGCAAACACTCCGCGGTCACCTTCCCGCCGGCAAGCGCGACAAGGACAAGTTTGTCACGGACGAGGTCCGCAAATGCGATCTTCGAACGTCCCGCGCCGGACGTGTTGGAGGGGTGTTCGTTCATTTCAAAACGGGATCAGTAGAGGCGGCTGTGCCGAGGTTGGCGGCCAACCGGAACTTCGGTGCTTCACCTGGACCGGAGGCTGGTTCGACAATCAATATTTTCGAGTTCGGGTGCTTGTCAGCCAGGCGCTGGAGAAAGGCCTCCCAGCCGCGATAGCAACCCGCAAGCCATTTATGCCCACCGTACAACTCTTCGGTTGACAAGGTGGGCTTCCCGGTGATGGGCGCCAGCGCCTGCCGCAGCGGGCGGCGGACGAACCGACCCCAGAGCAGACTGGCCTTGGACTTGGTCTTCTGGTGCCGGGACTTTCTGTCGAAGAACTGCCGCCGAACCACTTGGAAATCGGGTCTAACGAAAACCACGTGAAGGGTGTCCGCCCCCGTCATGAGGCTCATCGCAGGGTCGTCCTCGTACCGCTTGAGCCCGTAGCAATGAATGAAAACAATGTCGTAATGGACAAGGAGCCCGCCCGGCTGATGAGTGATTCCGCGAAAGGCGTCCCCGGAAAGATTGCCTTTGAGCACGTCGTTGGCTTCGACAACCGGCCAGCTTCCGGCCTGATCAGGAAAGAGAGCGAGAATTTCCGGTGCAAGCGTCCGTTCGGAGAGTTGCCGGATAAAGGTGCTTTTGCCGCCACCCGACGGACCGGAAATCAAAAGTATGTGTCTCGCTGTCATGGATTCGCATGCACGGCTGTGACACGTTGCCAGACGTGTTCACTCAGGGTGAAAAGGATGAAAACTGCGTTCTTAGCGGTGCGGCCACACACCAACAAAAACAACTTTTGTCAGTATGGCAAAACGACCGCCTGATGTCTACCCTGCATCGTCCCCGGCAAGCAATTCTAATTATGGCACGGAATCACCTCTCGGTGCCACGAACACAAAAAGCTTAGGAAAATCCTTTGTTGAGTGCCCGTAAGGACTCGCGGCCCCGCCATAATTAGTGGATGACAAGCCCCTAACGTCCCGCTCATTCGGCTTTGGCGATCGGCTCCATCTCGGCGATGCGCTTGGCGATCTCTTGCGACAGATTGTTCGATGCCGCCGCAGCACCGGCGATGATCGCATGAAAAATCGCTCGGTAGGAAGATGAACCGTGCGAAATAATCACCGCGCCCGGTACGCCGAGCAACGGCGCGCCGCCGTAAATCTCGGGATCCATGCGGAGCTTAATCGTCTGCAACGCTCCTTTGAGCAACAACGCGCCCAGCAGCCGCACCGGATGACGGAAGAACTCTTTCTTAATCCAGTACCCGACCGCGTGGGCCACGCTTTCGGAGGTCTTGAGCACGACGTTTCCCACAAAGCCGTCGCAAACGACCACGTCCGTCCTACCCATGAACAGGTCGTGCCCCTCCACGTTGCCGCGGAACTTGACCGCCGTTTTCTGGATCAGACCAAAAGCCTTCTTGGTCATCTCGTTGCCCTTGCAGTCCTCCGTCCCGATGCTGAGCAACCCGACCACCGGCTCGGTCCTCTTGAGCACCGCGCTGGAATAGGCGCTGCCCATCACCGCAAACTGCGCGAGCCACGAGGCGTCACAGTCGGTGTTCGCGCCCGCATCCAGCAGCAGCAAAGGCCGCTGGGGCTGCCGCGTCGGCAGCACCGTCGCGATCGCCGGACGGATCACGCCGGGGATACGTCCCAAACTGAACACCGCCGCAGCCGCCACCGCGCCGGAGTTGCCGGCCGACACCATCGCGTCGGCCTGCTTGTTCTTCAACATGTCCATGCAGATGTTGATCGAACACAGCTTCTTCTTGCGGACCGCCGTCGCCGGCGACTCCTCCATGCCGATCGACTCCGGCGCATGGACCACCTTCAGTCGGCTGAGGTCGGCTTTGGGGTACTTCGCCAATTCGGCCCGAATGGCGGTCTCATCACCGACCATCAGAATGCAGGCGATGTCTTTCAGTTTGATGGAAGCCTCGACCGCGCCCCGCACGATCTCGCGCGGCGCATGGTCACCTCCCATCATATCCAGGGCAATTCGCATCGTGAAATCCTCGCTCTGTTCACAAAGCCGACAGACGGACTACCCCCAACGCGTCTCAATCACGCAAAAGGTTCCCGCAAACAGCGGAAACCTTTTAACTCCTTCAATCGACCGGCCTCCTGAAGCGGCACGCATCGGACACGCCTGGCCTGAAGACAAACGCGCCTACGCTTCGATCGTCAGAACCTGGCGGCCTTTATACATCCCGCAAGACATGCACACATGGTGCGTCTGCTGCGATGCGCCACAGCTCGGGCAAGCCTGCACTTGGGCGACTTCCGCCGTGATATGCGCTTTGCGCTGACGGATTCTCATCTTCGACTTTTTCCGCTTTGGTACGGCCATTTTCTTTCTCTCCTTACTCTGCTCCGCGTCCGCGAGTGTATCGCGACACGCTCAAATTCACTTCAGCGCGTCCAGCGCTGACCACCGGTTATCCCTGCCCGTTTTTCGGCACGTACACTCTGCCGCGTTCAAGTTCGCCCCGCATGCCATACACAGCCCTCGGCACGCCTCGCGACAAACCGGATAACCGGGAAGGGCGAGTATGATAGCTTCCCGGATCTCTTCGGTCAAGTCCAGGAAGTCGGTCGTGTCATTTATTTCTGAGGAAAAGACAAAGCCCTTCTCTGCCGCCTCGGTCTCGAACGTGTCCGCGCACCGCGAGCAAACGCACCGCAACCGCTGCCGCACCTCGCCGCGCGCCAGCAGTTCCGTCCCGAGAAGTTCCACCTTCAAATTGTACATGATGCCGCCCAGCGGCGTCAGCAGCTCGCTGTCTCCGAAATCCAGCAGCTCCGGAGCCGTTTCGCCCGTGTACCACTCGCCGCCCTTCTCCAGGCGTGCGACATCAACGATCAAACGCCCCTGTGTTTCCAACGCCGCCTCCCGCCCGGGCATGCTGCTCCGGCTGACTGCGCAAGTGCGCATCGATGTACTTTTGAACCGGCCGGGGCACGAACGAACTCGTGTCCCCGCCATACCGCGCGATCTCGCGGATCGTGCTGGCCGTCACATAACTGTAGTTCTCGTTCGGCATCATGAACAGGGTCTCGATCTCCGCCGCGAGTTTGCGGTTGGTCAGCGCCATCTGAAACTCGTACTCGAAATCGGAGTACACGCGCAGCCCGCGCACCACAACCCCCACCTTGCGGCGGCGGCAGTAGTCTACCAGCAGACAGTCGAGCCGGTCGATGTCGACATTCGTCATGCATGCCTCGTCCACGGTCTCGCGGATCATGGCCATGCGCGCGTGCAGGTCGAACATGCCCGTCGCTTTCACCGAAACGCCGGCCACCACCACGATCACCTTGTCGAACAGCGTCGCGCTCCGCTGCAGCAGGTCGAAATGCCCCAGCGTCAGCGGGTCAAACGTTCCCGGATATACTGCAATTCTTTCCATAACTTTGTCTTTCGATGCGTTCGAGCGAATCGATGGAACCGGCCGAAGCGAATCACTCGACTCTTTCGCTTTGTTCGGCCTCTGGTTTCTGTTCCAGCTTATACACCGCCAGCCGCGTATGTCCGTAGGTGCGGTCGCGCAGCAGTTCCCAACCCGCAACCTCCTCGGCCTGCCGGGCCGCAGGCATCTCCGCCACAAAAATCCCGCCGGAGCGCAACACCCGGTTCTGGGCCAGCATGCCCATCATGTCGGCGAAACCCTGCTCGCGCCCGGCCGCATACGGCGGGTCGGCGAACGCCACGTCGGCCTGCCGCCCGCGCCCCGGCCCTTTGAGCCAACGCGCCACCTCGCAACAGGCCACTTCGCCTTTGCCGGGAACCAGCGCCGCGATGTTCTCCCGCAGCAGCGCCGCATGGCGGGGCTCCTTCTCGACCCAGGTCACGCTGCGGGCGCCGCGGCTGTAGGCCTCGAATCCCACCGCACCCGATCCAGCAAAAAGATCGATGAAGACCGCGTCCGGGATCACGTTCATCAGGATCGAGAACAGCGCCTCCCGCACCCGGTCCTGCGTGGGCCGCACCTTGTCGCCCGGCGGAACCTTCAGCTTCCGACCGCACATCTCTCCGCCCGTAATTCGCATACCCGGTGTACTATACCGGAAAACGCCGCCCCCGCGCAACCCCTTGCGAGACTCTCTAACTTGTCTCA
>JANYBJ010000294.1 GCA_025360845.1 bacterium | reverse complement strand
TCTGTCAAACATGCACAATCTCCGGATATCCAGATCCCGCCCCTGGCGCGGGCGTCCGAACCACAACCCACTGTTGGCATTCAGAAAATCATACGGTATACGAAACCGCTTATGCGTGTCAAGGGCGGACCTCTGGGGCCGGCGGAGAGCGGGCCGGGGGAAGGGGGAGACGCGCCCGGAGGTCGCGCGCCACCGGAGGCAAGGGCGGGGATATGCAACTGGGAGGTGCTGGAGGAGCGGCTGAAGGATGTGCTGCGGACGGAGCATTACGCATACGCAACAGAGAAGACCTATGTCGGGTGGGTCAGGCGCTATGTGGTCTTCCACGGGTGGAGCAAGCCCTCCGCGCTGGAAGCGGGGCAGGACATCCGCACCGTGCAGGCGTTGCCGGGGCATGCGAACGTGGAGACGCCGATGATCTACACGCACGTGCTGAACAAGGGCCCGCTGGGTGTCGTGTGTCCGGTGGATACGCTGTGAGAAGGATACGGTTTGTTAAAACGCTCGCGCGGCTCCTGGCCGCCGGGCTGTGTTTTGCCGTCGCCGTGTGGTTTTGCTGCCCGCCGCCGTTGGGCGAGGCGGCTCGCTATCCGGCCGGGGTGATCCTGCGGGACCGCACGGGACAGGTCTTGCGCGTGGGGCTCGGGCCCGGCGATGTCGATTGCCGGCCTTACTACCGCGCCTCGTTCGACGACTGGATCGTCAAGGCCGTGATCGCCTCTGAAGATAAGCGGTTCTCCTCGCACAGCGGGGTCGATTTCGGCGCGTTGGCGCGGGCGGCGTGGCAGAACCTCTCGTCGCGCCGCCGCATTTCGGGCGCGTCCACCATCACGATGCAGACCGTGCGTCTGATCCACCCTCACCGGCGCTCCTGGTTTTGGAAAGCGGTGGAATCGGTGCAGGCGCTGCGGCTGGAGCGCGTGTGGACGAAAGAGGCTATCCTGAGCCAGTACCTCAACCGCGCGCCGTTCGGATCGAACCTCGTGGGCATCGAGTCCGCCTCCTGGGGCTGGTTCGGCAAGGCTCCCCAACAGCTCAACCTCTCAGAAGCCGCGCTGTTGGCCGGGCTGCTCCAGTCGCCCACGCGCTTCCGTCCCGACCGCTATCCCGCCGCCGCCCGAAAGCGCCGCGTCTATGTTCTTGAGCGGATGGAGCAGTCGGGGCTGATCGATTCGCGGACGAGGGAATCGGCGGCGGGGGTGCGGTTGGTCCTGCGACGTGCGCCGCGCCCGTTTATGGAGCCGTTCTTCTGCGACTGGGTCCAGAGTGTCGCGTGCGTGGATTCGGGAGAGCATACGACCACGCTCGACCCTGCGCTGCAGGACGTGGTGAGCCGGCATGTCGAGCGGCAGGCGGAGGCGCACGGCATCGATGCAGCCGCAGTGGTGATTGAGGTCAAGACAGGAGCGGTGCGTGCGATGACCTGTTCGGGTGACTACTTCGCGAAACCCGACGGACAGGTCAACACGGCGGCCATGCCGCGTCCTGCGGGGTCGACGCTGAAGCCTTTCGCTTTCGCGCTGGCGATGGACCGCGGACTGCTCTCTCCCGGCTGGGTGTTGGCGGATGTGCCGCGCCGTTTCGGCAACGACGAGCCGCTCAACTTTTCGGGCAAGTTTATGGGATTGGTGACCGCGCGCGAGGCGCTGGTCCTCTCGCTCAACCTGCCGGCGATCGAGGTGGAGGAGCGGGTGGGGCAGCCGCGCTTCTACGCGACGTTGCGGCAGCTCGGGCTGGATGAGCTGAACCGGCCTGCTTCGCATTACGGCTTGGGGCTGGTGTTGGGCAACGGTTCGGTCCGGCTCATCGAATTGGCGAACGCCTATGCCTGTCTGGCGCGGGAGGGCGTGTATTTGCCGAGTCACGTGTGCGAAGAAAAGGAAGACGGCAAGGTCGGTCAAGAGGCGGGCTCCCCGATGGAGGGCGAGACGCTGTCGAGCCGCAGGGCAGAGCGCGACGGCTCGCGGGGACGCTCGCCCTCCACTGAGGGGCATGAGACGCGCGTCTTTTCGGAAGGAGCTTGCTGGCTCGTGGCGGATATCTTGGGCGGGGGTGAGCGCGCGCAGGATGCGGTGGGGCATGTCGCGGAGGTGGGGCTGCCGCGCTTCGCATGGAAGACCGGCACGTCTTCCGGTTTCCGCGACGCTTGGACCGTGGCATGGAATCCCGAATATGTGGTGGCGGTCTGGTGCGGCTTCAAGAGCGGGCAACGCGGCCCCGACTCGTTGATCGGCAAGAAGGTTGCTGCGCCGGTAGCCTGGGAGATCATCCGGCACCTGTATCCGGCGGGTGGCGCACCGTGGTACGCGCGTCCCGCGACTGTGGTCGAGCGCGACGTGTGCGCGGCGTCCGGACGGACCGCTGGGCCGCTGTGTGAAAGCCGCACGCAGGACTTGGCGCTGAGTCAGCGTTCGTCCTGCGGAATCTGTCCCGTGCATGTGCGTGACGGCAAAGGCGCGGTGAAGATGCGTTGGCCGCCGGAGGTCACGGCGTTTCTGGAGGCGCAGCGGAGAGGCGTCGCAGAGGTGGTTCCGACTGCCGCGCAAGGGCTGAGGATTCTCGCGCCTGCGGACGGAACGGTCTATCGCATCATGGAGGGCGTGGACGCGCAGCAGATCGTCTTAAAGGTCTCGGGCGCGTCGCCGGGCGAACCCCTCTACTGGTTCCGCAACGACGCGCTGGAAGGCACGGGAACAGGCGGCGCGCCTTTCATCTGGGCTCCGCAAAGGGGCGGGCATCGCTTCGTCTGTTCCACTGTTTCCGGCGAGTCCGCATCCGTGACGATCAGAGTGGAGTGAACGCGCCGCGCGGATACGGCTTGAAGCTCGTCAAAAGCGCATGTTATGATTCAAACGTCAGAGGATATTAAAGTTCGATCGGTACGGTCGGGATGTACCCCGACCTTTCAGGGCATGGTGGAGCAGGTGCAGTGTTGCCGCTGGAGGGACGACCTCCGTGACGTTCGTTGATTTTTCAGCAGAAGCTAAGGGGAGTCTATTTGTGACTGATCTACTGTTACTTCTGGCCGTCGGCCTTCTTCTTATCGTGGTGGCGCTGCTGTTTGTGGTTTATTTAAAAGTGGCACAAGCGGACGTCAAGGGACTTGTCCCGCAATTGGATGCCTTCGGGAAGGCGCAGGAGCGCACCGAGCGCACGGTCCGAGATGAAGTGGCCCTCAACCGCGGCGAGCTGGGCAAGGCCGCGCGCGAGCAGCGGCAGGAACTCACCGAGGCCTTCAAAACGTTCGGCGACGCCGTGTTGCAGCGCATCCGGGATGTCGCCAACGTGCAGAAGGCCCAGCTTGACACCATGACGGACGCGATCGCGAAGCTGCAAGAGTCGCACGAGAAGAAGCTGGAGGCGATCCGGGTCACGGTCGAGGCGAAGCTTCAAAGCCTGCAAGCCGATAACGCCAAGCAGTTGGAGCAGATGCGGCAGACGGTGGACGAGAAGCTTCAAGGCACGCTGGAGAAGCGGCTGGGAGAGTCCTTCAAGCAGGTCAGCGACCGTCTCGAGCAGGTACACAAGGGGCTGGGCGAGATGCAGACGCTGGCCACGGGCGTGGGCGATCTCAAAAAAGTGCTCACCAATGTCAAGACCCGCGGGACCTGGGGCGAGGTCCAGCTCGGCGTGTTGCTGGAGCAGGTGCTCAACCCCGACCAGTTCGCGGTGAACGTGGCCACGAAGGACGGCGGCGAGCGCGTCGAGTTCGCGATCAAGCTGCCGGGGCAGAGCTTGGATAAGGAGGAGGTCGTCTGGCTCCCGATCGACGCGAAGTTCCCTGTCGAGGATTATCAGCGACTGCTGGAGGCGCAGGACCGCGGCGATGTCGAAGGCGTTGAGTCAACAGGCAAGCTGTTGGAAAATCGGGTCAAAGCCTGCGCGAACGACATCAGCGGCAAGTATCTCAACCCGCCCAAGACCACCGATTTCGCGATCCTGTTCCTGCCGATCGAAGGACTCTTCGCGGAGGTCATCCGCAGGACGGGGCTGACCGATACGATCCAGCGGGAGTGCCGTGTGGTGATCGCGGGGCCGACGACTCTGTGGGCCATTCTGAGCAGCCTGCAGATGGGGTTCCGCACGCTGGCGATTCAGAAGCGCTCGGGCGAGGTCTGGAATCTCCTTGGCGCGGTCAAGACGGAGTGGACAAAATACGGCGACGTTCTGGATGCTGTGCAAAAAAAGCTGACCCAGGCCTCGGACACCATCGAGAAGGCCAAGATCAGGTCGAGGGCGGTCGGGCGCAAACTCAAGGATGTGCAGGAACTTCCGGTCGGCGAGGCCGGCATGCTGCTGCCGCCCGATGTGCCGGAGGAGGAGAGCACAGACCGTTCAGACGAAGAGGCGTGATTCCGTCGATGACAGGATGGATTACCTGTGCGCCTTGGTTTCTGGTATGATGCTGCCTGTTTTCGCCGTAGGCGGGTGGCCGGATCATGGAGGCCGATGGGCGTGACAGTGACCGCCTACAAGACAGTGTCAACGATTGCAACGCTGATTCTCGTGCCGGTGCTGCTGTGCAGTCTGTTCAACCGCGTGGTGCGGCAGCGACAGACGCACCTGTTGCCGGGCGGGTTTCCGCAAGCTGAAAGGTAAGGAGAATCCCATGAAGAGTGCAGTGATGGCGGCATGTGCCGCTCTGATGGTTCCGATGATCGCGGGTGTTGCTCAGGCGCAGCAGGCGCCGAATCCGATCCCCGCAGTTCCGGCCGAAGGGGTGTCGCAGTTGGAGGCGCTGATCGGTAACGCGTTGCATGCGAAGCCGGCCAAGGCCCGCAAGCTGCTGGTCTTCAGCAAGTGCGAAGGCTTTGTACACGGCGACGGTATCGCGTACGGCAACAAGGCGCTGGAACTCGCGGCGAAGACCGGGGCCTTCCAGGCGGACTTCTCGACCGACTACGCGGCGCTTACGGACAAGGCGAACCTGTTCAAGTACGACGCGGTCGTTCTGAACAACACGACGCGCCTGAATGCCAAAGACAATCCTGCGATGGTGCCGAACCTGATCGAGTTCGTGAAAAGCGGACGCGGTCTCTGCGTGATCCATTCCGGTGCGGACAACTTCTACGACAGCCCTGATGCGGCCGAGATGGTGGGCGGCCAGTTCGACGGCCATCCGTGGGGCGGCGGCGGAACCTGGGCCTTCAAGTTGGATGACCCGAAGAGTCCTCTGAATCAGGCTTTTGAAGGCAAGAGCTTCAAGACGGGGGAAGAAGTCTATCAGCAGAAGTCGCCCCCGTATGACCGCGCCAAACTGCATGTGCTGGTCTCGCTTGACCTGTCCGATCCCGCCACGGCCGAGACCAAGGATCAGAAGCGTGCGGACAAGGATTTTGCGGTGAGCTGGATCCGTCCGTTCGGTGAAGGCCGCGTGTTCTATACGTCCTTCGCTCATGACAAGCGCGCGTTCCTCGACAAAGCGCGTCTGTGGCACATCCTCGACGGTCTGCAGTACACGCTGGGCGACCTGAAGGCCGACGACAAGCCCGCTGCGAAGTAGTGAGAAAGCGAACATCCAAGATTCAACACGGAATTTTCAACGCCCAAGTGAAGCACGTCTCCGCATCCTTGGACATTGATCATTCCGTGTTGAGTATTGGATAGTGGATCTGATGAGGGGAGCCTTGCCCATGCCGGTCACTCGACGCGGTTTCCTTAAACTCGGTGTCAGCGCATCCGCCTTTACCATCGTTCCTTCGCGTGTGCTGGGACGCGCGGCACCGAGCAACAAGATCGTCATGGGGATGATCGGCGTCGGCGGCATGGGCATGGCCAACATGGACGCCTTCCTCGGCCTGCACGACGTGGTGGTCAAGGCGGTCTGTGATGTGAATGCCGCCAAGATGGCTGCCGCGAAAGTCCGGGTGGACGCCCACTATTCGAACCGTGACTGCGAGACCGTCGGCGATTTCCGCGAACTGTGCGGTCGAGCAGACATCGATGCGGTGATGATCGCCACGCCGGATCACTGGCACGCGCCCATGGGCCTCTGTGCGGCTGATCAGGGTAAGGGCATCTTTGGCGAAACGCCGTTTACGCACACATACGAAGAGGGACGCTTGTTGGCGGACGCGGCGGCGCGGCACGCCTGCTTCTGGCAAGCGGGCAACGGACAGCGCGCGGAGCCGCGTTTCCGCGCTGCGGTCGCAGCGGTGCGCAGCGGTGTGATCGGCCGTGTGGCGCGCGTGGAGATCGGTCTGCCGGGCGGAGGTCGAGGTCCTGCCTGCGGCTGCGCGGATAGCGTTATCCCCGACTTCCACTGGCGCTGGGTCAGCGCGTGTGGGGGAGGCGCATTGGCGGACGGCATCGGGCGCTACGGCGACACTGCGCTGTGGGGCGCCGGGCGAAGTGACGAGCCGTTTTCGGTCGAGGGCTGCGGCGAGTATCCGCGGGACGGCCTCTACGACACGGCGACGACGTTCCGTTTCCACTGCGTGTACCGCGACGGAATGGAGCTGGTCGTAGCGGACGGCGGACGGCTGGAGAAGGGTATCGGAGTCCGCTGGTTTGGACCTGACGGCGCGTGGGTCTGGGTGACGAACGGGGCGCTCGAGGCGTCCTCTCCCGACCTGCTGGCCACGGTGAAGGCGTGGCCGCTGGAGCCCTGCGAGGGACTTCACCGCGACTTCATCGCATGCGTCAAGAGTAGGCGTGCCACGCTCGCGCCTGCGGAGCCGGCCCGTCTCGCGGCGGCGTTGGGTCAGACCGGTGACCGGGCTATGCGAGGATGATTCTGGCGCCGGTCATTTTTATGTAATCGGTTGGTGGCCGGGGTACGGCAGGTGTGAGCGAGGCAAAGCGGAAGGAGGGCATGGCCGCACGGCGGTTTCATGGCCTGCGGACCGGCGGGACACCCTTTCTTTCGCGGAGTCTCGGCGGCCGCGGTCACTGCG
>JANYBJ010000281.1 GCA_025360845.1 bacterium | reverse complement strand
CGTGGCGGCGAGCGTCGCGAGTCCCGTTGGTAGTCGCACCGGTGTCGCTTTGCGGCACACGGAGTGAAAAAGGCCGTCCCTTACCGGGGCGGCTTTTTTATTTCTTTTCGACCCGCACGTCATCGATCCACACGCGGCCCTTGTTGCCGTTCATGCCCGCCTCAACCGTGATTCCGCTCAGCCCCGCAGGCACGGTCAAGTCGACCGACACTTCGCGCCAGTCGCTGTCGCCGAACGGCAGGTTGACGGCGGGATACTCGATGCGCGCGCCGGATTGCACGCCCCACCGCAGGCACGCGGTCTTCCACTCCATATCCGCCTTCTCAACCCCAGCGCCCCTCAGCCGCGCGGTCAGCCGCCACTTCGATCCCGTCGGAAACGCCTGGATCGGCAAAGCCTGACGGATCAGTCGATACTCTGCACCATCGCCCTCGATGGCTACGCAGCGGCTACCGCCCTCGGTCACCCTCTCGGCCCCTTTGGGCAACTGCCATGCCGGTTGCGGCTTCGCCGGCCGAGGCAGCATGCGTTTTGTCACGAGCAGCGTCAGTTCTTCTCCCTCCCCCTGCTCGAACCCGCCGTCCCGCAGCAGCTCCGCAGACCCGCCCGGCTGCAAAGGGACCTCCTCCCGCGCCGCAACCGCGTCCGCGCCGCACGACACGCTCATCGACACCCCGTTCCACTGCCCGGCCCCGCTGTTGTCGGGCTTGCCGTCCATCCACGCCACATGCAGGTCGGCCCCGTGCATGAACACGTTGGCGGGCTTCACGCCGACCCACGTCAGGTCGCCCAGTCGCACCACCGGCGTGCCGCCCGCGCCGCCGACGCGGATATCGGTCGGCAGCCGCTGCGGATCAACGGCCTTCGCGGTCTGCGCGAAACGCGCCTGCCCGTCGCCCCGCGCGCCCGTCAGGTAATCGCCGCCCGCATCGGCAAACGTCACGCGCTCCGCCCCCTCCGTGTTCGTGAGCAGCGAGAGGAACGCGTAGTCCGCCGAAGAGATCGCCGCGGCGTCAAACGCGCACGTGCGCCGGAACGCGGCCCCGTCGCTGAACGTGTAGGCGCTGTAGAAGCGGATCGGATGCGCCATCTTGTCGAAGCGGTTGAAGCCGCGCAGCTCACCGCTGAAACTCAGCGTCACCGCATCGCCGCGCCGCGCGATCCGCGCCGTCGCTTCCACGTCGTTGTCCTGCGCGAACTCTTTGTCGCCTTCGAAGCCCTTGTCCGTGTAAAACTTCGACTGCCGCACCACCTGCCGCCACGCCGGGCCCTCCTTGCGCCAGAGCCCGGCCAGCGCGCCGTTGCGGCTGACGCGCGCCCGGTAGTGCGTGTTCTCGAACTCCCAGCCGCCGCCCGCCGCCGTCAGCCGAGCGTCGCCTGTGCCGGATTTCAGGACCGTCTTGTCCGCCTTCTCCCCGCGCACGGTGAAGACCAGTTCGTCGCCGCCCGCCGTGACGCCATGCTCATCACCGCGCCATGCCATCATCACCTTCAGGCCGTGGTCGCCGCCCACGCGGTCAAGCACCTGCACTGCCGCGGGCGGTCGCGCGGGATCAAATGTAAACGCGGTCGCCTGTCCGCCGACCTCGGCTCCGACCCTCGCGTGCGCCGCGTCGAGTCCGAACGGATGCAGCCGCGAGTCCCACAGCGTCGCCGTGCCCTGCGGCAGCCGATAGACCGAGCTGACCGCGCCGTCGCAGGCAGGATGCCGCACGCGGAACGGGCTTTCGAAGGTGCCCTCGGCCGTGGCTGCAAACCAGCGCTCCGCCGCCGAAAGGTCAAACATCAGCGCGGCGTCAAGCGGGACACCGCCTTGCCACGCGGCATGCACCTCGACACCGTCGCCCTTCCCAGCATAGGTCAGGAAGAGAGCGTGTCCGTCAAACCTGTGGATCGTCTCGACCGTGTCGCCGCGGGTCTGCATGCTGGCCGGGACCACTGACCCCGCTTTCGCCAAGCCGTGAGGCAACACCAGATCCATGCTGATCGGCTCGGTCTTCCATCCGGACTTCCATGCGGTTGCCAGCCCCGTCTTCGCGTCGATCAGCAGCGTGCCGGAGGCGCTCTTCACTTTCAGAGCAACGGGGAGGCTCGGGCTTTCCCCGTTCCGCCCCTCGGTGATTCTCGCCGGCAGTTCCGGCACGGCCTGACTCCCGAAACGCAGCACGGTATACCCGAAGGGTGGCAGACACACTTCCGCAGTGCCCTGCGGCACCTTCACCTGTGCGCCGCTCATGAGGTCGCGGGCCGTACGGGCACCGCGCAGCGGGGCGGGCAGTTTGTCCAAAGGCACCGACACCGTTCCGCGAATCGGCTTGCCGCTCAGGTTGACCAGCACGACCGAAGCGCGCTCCGCGCCTTTCGGCGCCGTGTCCCACGCGTAGTCGGCATGCCAGGCGGGTGATCCCTTCTGCGGGATGTTCCCTGTGCGCAGACAGGCGAAAACCCCGTCGGGTGCAGCCACGCTTAGATAGTCTGCCTTGCCCGTGTTCAACTCGGCCACACAGTTCCTTATGTGAAAGACCTGACGGTACACGTCGAAGCTCCCGTCCTCCATCTCGTGGTACACCATGGGGATACCGTGGATCCACGCGCTCAGAGCGACCAATGCGCGCTGCGCGTCAGCGCCGTACCAGAGTCCCGAGCGCAGGCTGTCGTGGCTCTCCACGTGCCGCATGCGCACGAGGTCCGGAATCTCCGCGCACTGCTGCTCGTGCAGCCAGCGGCGCAAGCGCGGCACAAACACCTCCGGCTCCACCTTGCGGAAATCGTGCAGCACGGAGTAGCACAGGTCGAAATCGTAGGTCGAGTCGCTCACCGCGCCGTGGACGCTCGCGCCGACCTCGGCCAGATTCGCGCCGTCGGGGCGGACCGCCTTCACGGACTTTCGCAGCGCGCGCTGCATGGCGAGCCCGCCCTGGGCCTGCGCGTGACTGGCCCGCGCATAGGGAATGGCGGGGTTCCAGTTCGGAATGTAGCTGCCGCCGCAGGCATCGATGCGGAACCCGTCGAGCCCGTATTCGCGCGTGTAGAACGAGACCACGTGGCTCATGTAATCGATCCACGTGGGCCAGTTGAAATCGAAGCACCAGTAGTAGAGCGTGGAGCCGTCCTCGTTCTGAACCAGCCACTCCGGATGCTCCTTGGCGCGCGGGAACTCGTTGCAGCCGCCGTGGGGCACGCAGTCCTGCCACACGCGCATCCCCAGCGCATGCGCCTTGGCCGTGAGCGCCTTGTACTCCTCGGGCGAGCCGAGACCCTCCTGAAAGGTGTAGTAGTCGCGCGGCCAATAGATCGACTTGTCCTCGAGCGGCATCAGCCAGATCGCGTTGCAGCCCAGGTCGCGGATGTGCGCCAGAAACTCCGTCGCGGGCCGGAACCCGCCCAGGTCCTTGCACTCGGAGCCGATCGTGCCGCCGGGGTGGAACGAGTAGAGGATCACGCGCTTGAGCCAGTCGGGGCGGTCCGCAGGCGGCACCTGTTTGACGAGGCGGAACCACTCCTCCATCCGGCGCAGCGCCGTCTCGGCATCGTTCGGCTGCAGCCACAGCCAGGCGTCGCCCACCTTCTGCGTCACGCCTTTGCGCATGTGGCCCTGCGTGCTGAACGACTGCGTGACGCGGATCTGGCCCGTGCCTTCCGTCACGCCCACATGGCCCCGGTCGGCGTAGTCCGGCAGCTCATCCAGCACCCACACCGCCGACCAGCCGTTCCCGGTCTCGCCGATCACCGGGTACGGGCTGCGGCCGCTGCCGGTCCTGCGGTCTGCCGAGAGGTCCTTCGCGCCGGTGCGCTGCGGCGGATACTGCGCGGGATAGAAGTAGCAGCCGCTTTCGCCGAGCGGCAACACGCCGCCCTGTAGCCAGAAACTCTGGATCTTGGTGTCCGCCGCACCCTGCCAGGTGATCTCGAACCAGCGCCGGAGCATGCGCGTGTCGGGAAAGAGCTGGAGGCAGGCGTCGACCGACCAGTCGCCGATCCGCATGCGGCTCTTGACCGTATCCGGGCCGAGGCGCTCGACGCCGAGCCCTTGGATGTTCGAGCCGTCCCCGGTGGCCCATGTCTTGTCCTGAAGCATGTCGAAGGCCTGCTTGGTTTCGGCCGCCTTCACCACGACCTGCCCGTCGCACACGATGTCGCCGGCCCAGCCGGTCTGCGCGTCGAAGCGGACCGCGAAGCGCTCTGTGCCGAACACTTTGCCCTGCGGTGTCTCGCGCAGCGGCACCTCCTGTGCTGCGGCCCCGAACGCAACCCCCGCCATCCAGCCAGCCAACAGAAAAGGAAATCTCATGAGCCCCCCCTTTTTATGAACACAGCAGTCTACCCCTCTGCCCTCTTGAGGGTCAAGCACACGCACAAATGATGCAGCAATTCTAAATATGGCCAAGAAGCGCCTCACGGCGCCACTACAAACGTAAGCAAGCCTAGGGGAATCCGTTTGTAGTGTGCCCGTAAGGGCATTCTTCCATGGCATGCAAAGCCATATTTAGAATTGCTGCAAATGATGATCGACCAATCACCATAAAAGGCATATTATAATATTTAAGTTGCTTTTATTGAATCGGCGTTTCGGAGGCTAAAGTGACCGGGCGACAGCACTTAGATAGGCAGGTATCGTTTTTGGCGGTCCTTCTGGGAGCCAGCCTTGCGCTGTGGCTGATTTTGCTGGCCATGTCTGAGATCGGTCATGTGACGCGATATGTGATGGCCACTCCGCTGGTCGGCGTCGTGCTCTGCGCCGTATATCATGTGTTCATGATCCGCTGTCCGGGCTGCGGGAAACGGCTTGGGCATCTGGCGCGGTCGCTGATCGACTTCAGCCTGTTTCGCTTTCCGAAGCGCGTTCGGTTCTGCCCGTATTGCATGACCGATTTCGACGATGAAGTGATCAAGCGACGCTAGACGGGCGGATAAAAACAGGGGGGCGGACATGCCTGCCCGCCCCGCGTCTGTGACTAAAGATTTAATTGCGGGCCGTTACTTGACGACCGGGATGAGCACCATGTTGCGGTAATCGACATCCGTGTGGTCGCCCTGCAGGTAGAGCGGGCCGGGCTTGAACTCGTCCGAGGTGATCGCGCCGCCGGTGCAGCCGAGCACGGGCTGGTTGTCGATGATGTTCTTGCCGTTGAGGATGACGGTCAGGTGGCGGTCGACCAGCGTGATATCCACGGTCTGCCACTCGTTCGCCGGCTTCTCGGCCGCGACGGTGGGCGTGAGGCGGCTGTAGAGAGCGCCCATGTTGTGGGAGTCGCACGGCCGGCCGAAGGTCTCTGCCATCTGTATCTCGTAAATGCCGCGCAGATAGATGCCGCTGTTGCCGCCCGGGGGTAGGCGCACCTCGGTCTTGAGGTTGAAGTCCTCGAATTCCGCCACGGTGCGGATGTTGGTGCCGTGACGGTTCTTGCCGTCAGGGCCGATCGCGCGGTTGCTCAGCATCCCGTCGGCCAAGCTCCAGCAGTTGGGGGCTTTCTCGTCCATGGCTTTCCAGCCGGTCAGGTCGTTGCCTTTCAGCAGCGTGACCGGCGCGCCGAACTTGATTTTCTTCAGGTCCGGTTTCGGCGGCAGGTCAGGGATCTTCTTGCCCGTGAAATCGGCCTTACCGATCTCCTGGTCGTCCGAGTTCACCGTACGGGTGGTGAGCGCCAGCTTGTCGCCGTCGAGTTTGGCAATGAGGGTCTCGGTGTTCTTGACGTCCTTGCCGTCTTTCTTCGCGTCGTGCTTGCGCACCACGACCAGCGCGCCGTTGTCCACCTTGGTCTCGGCCGTCGGCACCACGCTGCCGCCGCCCCAGAGGATCGAGCTGTTGAGCTGTCCGCCGTCCTGCGGCTCAACGCCCAGCCAGCCCGCGCCGCCGCCCGGAATGACCAACGCCCAGCGCCCGATGAACGGTTTGGCCGCGTCAGAAGCGTCGGCCGCAAACAGGGAAGTCGCTCCGCACAGGAGCCCTGCGGTCGCGAGACCGCAAACGACAGTCGAGAATGAATAATTTTTCATAATGCCGTGTATTGTCTCTTTTCCCGGCGGGCGGACACAAGCAGAAAGTGTACGGAATATCCCGGATTGTCCGTTTGCTGTTGCCATATCCTGTCCTGGTGGATAAGATGAACGGCATGTCAACGCACGTGTCACACCCCGAGATCATCAAGCGACTCAAACGGGCCGAAGGCCATCTCAAAAGCTAATACTTATAAGGCGACCCATGTCCGATTTTTCGACTCTCCTTCAGCAAGGCAATGCCTGGCTGTTCATTCCCAGCGCCATTTTTCTGGGCGCCCTGCACGGACTCGAGCCCGGCCACTCCAAAACGATGATGGCCGCTTTCATCGTCGCGGTGCGCGGCACGGTGAAGCAAGCCGTGCTGCTCGGACTTGCGGCGACGTTTTCCCATACCGCCGTGGTGTGGCTGATCGCGCTGGGCGGAATATACTTCGGCCAGCGGTGGAGCGCGGAAACAAGCGAACCCTATTTGCAGGTCGCGTCCTCCGCGCTCATGATCGGTGTGGCGGTTTGGGTGCTGTGGCAGACATGGCGTCAACAAAGCGACCATTGCGGCGACCACGGAAACGGGCACAGCCACCACCACGACGATGACGTCGAGCATGGCCACGATCACCACGCCATCAAGGACAATGAAAGGCCGGATGTGGCGGCTCCGGGCTACCAGGACCCGCACGAACTGGCTCACGCCAGCGACATCCGCAGGCGCTTCACCAATCGGGAAGTGACGACCGGCCAGATCGTCGTTTTCGGGCTGACGGGCGGACTGATACCTTGCCCGGCCTCGATCACCGTGCTGCTGCTGTGCCTGCAGCTGAAGAAAGTCGCGCTGGGCGCGACCATCGTCATGAGTTTCAGCATCGGTCTGGCGCTGACGATGGTGGCGTCCGGCGCCTTGGCGGCCTTGAGTGTGAAACACGTTTCCAAACGCTGGATCGGCTTCGGCGAGTTCGCCCGCAAAGCGCCGTACATTTCCGGCACGCTGATTTTGCTGATCGGCCTCTATATCGGATACCGGGGCTTAACCGCCTTGCATTAGTGCCTTACAAACCAGCAACAGCAATAAAAAACAAGTTGTTTTACCACGAAGACACGAAGTGTACGAAGAAACACAAAGCCAGAGGGAGGGAGAAGGCTGTCAGGTGTTTAGGCTGTTAGGCTGTTCAACTCCTAAATTCTCCCTAACTCCTCACAG
>JANYBJ010000288.1 GCA_025360845.1 bacterium | reverse complement strand
CTCGTTACCCGCCAAGGCACCCGGATACTGTTGGAGGTTTCCAAGAAGCAACGCACCCTTTTAGCGTCACTCAAACTTCCCGAACTGGCATAGCTACCATAGACCGGGGGACTTTAGGCCTGGTGCCGTTGAATGTCAGCCGCGCGGGGTCCCAGTCCCACGGGGGACCGTGTTCCACGCGATCCGAGGCTTGTATAAAAGGTGTGGTGAGCGTGCCGCCGTTCAGCCTGAGCCCGAACGCTTCGCTGTTACCGTACACACCGCCGGCGGCCGTGACGGCCGCGCTGTCCTGAATCTGCAGGATGGCCCAACCGGGCGAGCTGACGATGCCGCCGTTGCCGACCGTCACGGCCCCTGCGGGTCGCGCTCACGGTGACGGCCGCGGCGAGGTCAGTGGTGTTCGCTTTTGAAAAAATTCGCGGAGCCGGCGCCGTCCGCCCACGCGGTGCCCAGTCCGTTCCAATTGGCGGTGGCCGTGTCCCACACCCCGTCGTCCGCATTCCAGTTGTAGGCGCCTGTGCCGGCGATGACGCGCAAGACGCCTGTTCCTGTCAAGAGCGTGCTGGCATGCGCGGCGCCGCTCCCTGCCGCGCCCCAGGTGCCGCTGACCTGCAAGATGCCGTTCAGGTACAGGGACGACACCGTCTGCTCGCCGTTGAAATTCAAGCTCAGGAGTCCGCCTGTCACAATCCGGACACTGGTGCGCGAGTCCAGCGCGTTCCATGCCGTAATCGCCAGCGTACCGGCATTCACCAGGGTGGCTCCGGCGTATGCGTTAGCCCCGTTGAGCGTCAGTTTGCCGCTGCCGGTCTTGACCAGGCCCCCGCTGCCGCTGATTCCGGCGTTGATGATCAGATCTCCGGCTGACGTGTGGAACGTCGGAGAACCCTCGCCGAGGGAGAGCGGGATGTTGACGGTTTGGGGATTGGCGCTGCTGTTGGTCATACCGCCTGTCAGGCCCAAGGCTCTGTTGTTCACGGTACCCAGCACAAAGCTGCCGGCCGTGCCGGCGAAGGTCAGCGTACACAGAGTCCGCGCTGACTCTCCGTCCATAACACTTTCGGCGCTCAACTGCGGGGTCAGACGTGTTGCGCCGGCGAAAATCACATTCTCATCGTAATACAGCGGCGTCACGCCGTTGGTCCAGTTCGCGGAGGCGATCCAGGTATCGTCCGTTCCACCGCCGGTCCAGACGGCCGGAGCGGCATCCACGCTGAACGTAACCTCGATCGTATGGCTGGCCTTCACCTTGCTGAAGGTGTAGCTCGCCGCCGTGCCGACAGAGGCGCCGTCCACATTGACGTCGGCGATTTTACGCCTATAACCCGGAATGATCGTAAACGTTTGGTTTTTACCGCTGCTGACCGTCAAGGCGCCGGACGGGCTGATGGTTCCGCCTTCGGTGGCTTGCGAGGACAGCGTGTACTGGGCGGCGGTTGCAGCAGCCACGGTCACGGCACCCAGCACGGTCCAGCCGTTCCGCTGAATGCCGTTGGTCACCGCCAGTTTCAGAGCCGGAGCCAGCGGCTTGGTCGTGTCCACCAGAGCCGTGGCGAGGTCGTAGCCTCCGGGCGGCACGCCCCACTGGATGGCGGACACATACCCTTGGTCGGCATTTTTCACCATCAGATTGGGTTCTGGCACGGGATCGACGACGATCTTCGAGGGGACGGACGAGCCCGAGGGGAAGAGGGCAAAGGCGACCCGGTACTTGCCCCGTCCGGTCGCGGCATCCTTCCACCGTATGTTCATATTAGGCAACGCCCCGACGCCGTCGTTGCTCCAGACGTGGCTGATGTTCATGCTGGCGTTGCTGCTCACGGCTTCAGGGAACACCGCGGTCTTCGGCCGCAGGCGGTACCCGACATTGGCGATGAAGCGGGCCTTGGTGGCCGCATAGTCGGGGAAATACCCATATTGAATCGCGTTCGCGTGAACGTTCAGGCAATCCGAAAGGAAGTTATTCGCAGTGACTTGGGTGTTCGTGAAGCCCCAGGCCTCACACACATACGGGCACGCAGGGAAATACGCGTTCACATAAGCGTAAAACTCGTTCGACCGCGGGGTCCAGGTCGACGGGTCGGGACCGCCGAAGCCGTCGGCGCGGGGCAGCACACTGAACTTCTGGGCAAGGGCGCCGTTGTAATGGTCGAGCATGACATGCTGGAAGGCCTGCGTGTAGACCCCCAGATGCCAGTTGAAGTAGGTCTCCTGCCGGGAGTCCATCGGTATCCCGTTGAGCCAGGGATTGCCCTCTCCCCAAAGGGACGTTCCGTTGCAGTCGATATAATCGGTGACGTCGGGATTGTCGAAAGCCGCGCCGAGTGCCAGGATGAAGGTCTTGTATTTCGCCTGCCAGATGGGGTTGAGCAGATCGGGATAATTCGTGTTCACCGTTGAACAGGGGTTGTACCCCCCTGCCCTGATGGCGTCCATGACCCATTTCGGGGTGCCGTCGGCCGGACCGCCTATCCCGGCGTCCTGGCACATGATCCGGAATCCCAAACGGTACCCCGCGTTTGTCAGGCCAGCGACCATCGCCTTGAACCCCGCGTGTTTCACCCAACAGTAGTTTCCCTCGGTGGGTTCCATCGCGGTCCACGTGACCCGGATGTAGGCGATGTTGCAATTGGCGTTCACATCGGGTTTCCCGGTGACCCATGCCGGATCGCCCCACCACACGCCGTCCGTGGAGCCGCCGATGTAGGCCATGCCGTTCATCATCGGATTGCCGCGGAGCGTCGTGGTCGTGTCTTTCGTGGGGTAGACGTCCGTGACGGGTGCGCTGTCCCAGGCCGCGCTGTCCGCGGTGACCACCTCCCACACGGTCTGCTGGATGGCGGACAGGTTCTTGGTCATGGCGGACAGCAGGGCTGGCGAGGGCACGATGCCGGGGTTGCCCGCGTCATACGTGAAGGGCACGCCGCGCGGATCTTTTTGGAACATGACGGCGAAGGCTTCCAGGGACACGATATAGCGGCCGATGCTGTTGAGGTGCCAGCCGTCGCGGTAGAGATTCGCGGCGCCGCTGAAGCCGGGAAGCTGGCCCGCCCGCATCTTCTGATCCAAAACGTAGATGAGTTCGCCCGCGGGAATCAGACGGAGACCGGGGTTGGCGGACTTGGCGAGAGGGTAGAGATGCTGGAAATAGGAACGGCACAGGAGGGTCGGCTCGGAGGGCGCGTTGGCGGTCGACATCAGCCAGAGGTTCGAGTAGGACGCGCTGTCGTTCAAGTCGATGTTGGGCCAGGGCGCGTACAGGCAGAAGCGCGTGTTGGCGTTGGCGCCGCTCGAGACCGCGAGGCTGATGAACGCCTGGAGGGCCTCAAGGTCGGTGGCCAGCGTGCTGGGTATCCCGTCCCTGCCGCCGTAATAGGACTGAAGCGAAACGGCGTCCCAGCGGTTGCCGGGAAGGGCCGTGGTGAAAGGACCCGGAGAGGCCGAGTCGTAATCCGCTGGCAAATTGTAAAGGGTGGTCAGCGACGTGGCCGCGCGGATATGCTGGCCGGACGTCAGGCTGAAACCTTTGGCCGCGGCAATGTCGCCGATGTTGCCGCCGAGCATGTCGAGGGTCAGGGAGTTGCCGATGCTGTAGGAGGAGAGAGGCGCGGCAGACACCGTCGAACCCGCCGTCGCACGGCCCGCGAACGACAGCAGCCCTGCGCAAGCGACAGCGATTTCCAGAAGATGGCTCTTTCGTGTCTTTTTTTCGTTCACAGAACAAGAAACCCGGGGCCGGGTTGCCCCGGCCCCGGGCGCTGTATGACAGGAGTGTGAAGTGTTTTTCGTAGGAGTGGTCATATGTTGTAAAGGTCAGCGGACTCCGTGGAACACCGAACGCTACTGGACACCGATGACAGTTCCGTAGACAAGCCGTTGTGCGGCGCCGTACGTGCTGAACACAACGTTCGAACCCTGGTTCATGTACGAAGCCTTGATCCAGTCGGGCGACTGCGCCACGTTTGACACGCGGATCTCGTCGAACCGGCCATAGTATTGTCGGAACCCTGTGAAGGCGCCGAAGTCGATCGCGTCGACCGCGGTCATCGGCGTCGTGTCAAACCATCCTTGGGAATCATCCACCACAGGCGTTCCGTTGACGAAGATCCTCTGCCTCTGGGTCACGGTGTCCTTGGTGAAAGCCCAGTGGACCCACTGTCCCCTGAAAATGTTCGGGGTGCTCCAGTCTGACCCGAAGTTAATGTCGCACCACTGTACAATAGCGGGCCACCAATCTTGGTTTCCGTTACTTGCCCCAAACACTCTGGCCGAACTCCCAAGCACATTGAAAATGCCGTTCCCGGCCGGCACGCCGGAATACTGCCAAGGCCAGTCATTCATAGGCACCTGGCCGTACTGCCAGAAGGAAACCGTGATCTGAGTCGTCAGCGCCGAAACGGGAACGGTCAATTTGGCGGCACCGTCGTTGAAGTACAGGCTCTCACCGATCGGACCCAGCGCCCGCTGAATTTTGCTGCTCACATTCGTGCCCTGACGCAGGGCAGCCGTGGAATCCGGCAGGAGTCCCGCGTCTGTCGCGCTCAATCCGTGCCACACGCCGACGTAGCCGCTGTCCCATGTCGCGCCGTTCGTTACGCTTGCCGGCGCGTTCGTATCGTTGCCGCCCCAGTAGGCGTAGATCGTGGTGTTGCTCGCCAAGGCCGGAACCTGAACCCAGACAGACGCGGCAGCCGGGACATGAGCGGGATAAGGCGTGGCGGAGCCCCCCCAGATGTTATATTTCGAGCTGAGGTATGCGCCCATTTCTGTCCGCTCCTCGTCGGAAAGCACGCGGTTGAAAACAAGCACCTCCGCAATTTCGCCAGTGATGTTCCCAACATCGGTAAAGTCCCCGAAGATATCCGTGGAAGCGTTCACCGGATCACCGCCCCACCCATCGGAATTGCCACGCTGCCCGTTCGCCCAGAAACGGTAGTCTCCCTGCTTCAGTTGCACGGCTTGGAGAAACCAATTCGCTACTTGAATGTTACTGCCCCAAAGTCCGTGTACACCCGTACTATCCGAAAAGGAAAAATTCAGGGCCGAGAATTTTCCAGCCGAGGACCACCAATCCGGCGTGCATAAACGCATTTTGAAGTTGACGCTCGCTTTGCTGTCCAAAGGCGAGTAATTGCCGGAGGCGTCAAGCGAGCGGTAAATGATGAACAGGGTTTTATCCGTTGCCGTGATCGCCGAGTCGAAGGTCAGGTACTGATTTGCGTTTGCGAATTTCACGACCGGGCAAAGTTGTCCAGCCCCGAAGATTGCAGCGGTCGGCTGTTTCGCCGGGTCGGTCTGCGAGGCGTTGTTTCCAGAGGCCGACTGGTCCAGCCAGTTCGTGACACTGCCGCTGTCATTGGTCATCACACCCGCGTCGGCCCTGAGCCAAAGCTCCAGCCCGGCGACTTGCTCAGGAGTCTTCGATCCTGGCTTCCAGGTGTCGATCTCGTAGTTCAGCCAAGCCGTCTTGCCGGCATCTGTGAAGCGCAGGTCGCCTCCGCTCGGCGACTTGAACTGGCTGAAGGAGAAATTCGACAGCCCGTTGCTCAGCACCACCAGCGCGGGGAAGTTGTTCAGCGTCTCCGTGCCCGTGTAGCCAGAGAAAATGATCGGCATGCGGTAGCGGAGCGAGCCCGTGTCCACCGCAGCCTGAGCGCCATTCAAAGCCAGCAGCAGCCCGGCCATGACTGACATCCGCGCCGCCGCAATACTGTTTCTGCATTTCATCATATTTATCCAATCTTGTTTGTTATCCCATCCGTCAGCCTGCAGACGTCACGTCCATGCCAATGCACGCGACCCCACTTAAAACAAGTAATACGATAGCAGAGGCTGTAAAGTGCGTATTGTCATAAAAATAATGACAATACGAAGATATAGAATGAAGCTCACGAATTGTCCCGATCCCTCCTGATCTTGATCGCAATCGTAATCTGTTTGAAGTCACAGGGCTGCCCGCCTACCGGTTCCGGTACTTGGCGACGGCTTGGGCGCGGGTGTAGACGTGCAGCTTCTCGTAGATGCGGCGGATGTACGTGCCGACCGTCGGAATGCTGATGCGCAGCTCCGCGGCGATCTCCTTGTGGGCAAAGCCCTGCGACAACAGCTCCAGCACTTGCTGCTCCCGCAGCGAGATGTTCTCCAAGTCCCGCTCCGCGGCAGGCGGCGGGCGGAAAGACTGTGCGATCATCCGCGCAATGCTGCTGCTCATGGGCGAACCGCCGTGGGCGATCTCGGCAATGGCCGCCAGCAGCTCGTCCCGCGTGGAGCGTTTCAGGAGATAGCCGGTCGCGCCCGCCTGCAGGGCCTCGACGATGAGCTTGACGTCGCTGTACACGGTCACCATCATGAACTGCGTCTGCTCCAGGCTCGGCTTGAGCTTACGGACGCACTCGATCCCGCTGAGCCCCGGAAGGTTGATGTCCACCAGCACCACGTCCGCCGCACGCTGCGGCAGGTCCCGAATCGCGCTCTCGGCGTCGGCATACTCACCCACCAGCTCCAGATACGGAACGGCTTTGAGCCACCCGTTGAACAATTTCCGCAAAGCCGCGTCGTCCTCCACGATCGCCACGCGCGTCCGCTCCTTTTTCGCATCAGGTTTCATGCCTGCCTCCTGTCACCGCCGATGACGCCAGCGCCACAAACTCCACCGTTGTGCCTTGTCCCGGCACGCCGGTGATCCGGCACTCTCCCCCCACCTTCGCCATCCGGTTCCGCATGTTCGCCAGACCGTTGCCGGCCTGGGCCGTCAGCGGCGCTGCGGGAAGGCCGCAGCCGTCATCGCGCACGATGATCCGGAACCGGCGGGGTTCGATCCGCAACGACACCTGCACCTCCCGCGCCGCGGCGTGCTTGACGAGGTTGTTGAGCGCCTCCTTGAACGCCAGAAACAGATTGTGCCGCACCTCTGCCGACAGGGGCCAGGGCGGCAGATGCAGGGGCACGTCTAAGCGCAGCCGCAGTCCGGCCGGCGCCAAGAACTCCTCGGCATAGCCGCTCAGGTATTGCGCCATGCTTTCCAGCGTGTCGTTCCGCGGGTTGATCGCCCACACGATCTCCTCCATGGCACGGGTCATGTCAGAGGTCACGGCCCGGATCGCCGCGAGGTTGACCCGCAGGCCCGCCTGATCCTGCTGATCGGCGGTGCCGCTGTCGGCCATCACGGAAATCCGCGTCAGGCTCGTGCCCAGATCGTCGTGGATGTCGCGGGCAATTCTGATCCGCTCCTGCTCGACGGCATGGCGCTGCCTGAGACGGGTGTACTCGACATAGCGCCACGCGCCGAACAGCAGGCTGCAGGCCAGCAGCGTACACAGCAGCCAGAACCAGGCCTGCCGGGTGACCGGCAGCGGAATGCCCAGTTCAACCCGCTGCGCCGCGCCGTGCCGCCGGTCCCAAAGCGAGATCTGCCAGACGTTCTCCCCGGCGGCTTTGATCTCCTCCACCGCGCAGCCCGCGGCCTCCTTCACCACCGGACGGAACCGGCTGTAGACAAACAGGTCCCCCTCTCGGGCCCCGGCATCGGTCAGCTCGATCTGCATGGCTGAACGCAGGGACGTCACCTGGCCGATCTCCGCCGCGCCGCAGTAGATGTGCAGGCTCGACCCGATCAGCAGCGGCTTGTCCGGGAACTGCGGCAGCTCGGTGAAACAGAGGTGTTGGGATGCGGCGGGCGCCAGGAACGGCGTGGTCCAGCTTCCCTCCGCCACCCCCAGATAACGGTTGTCCCAGAACGACCAGACCGCATATCGCTTGTTCGGGTTCAGCCCGATGCGGGCGAAATCGAGCTTCACGGTCTGCTCTTTCTCCGCCGTGTTCCACAGCAGCGCCACCGTCCAGCCGCCCCACGCGCGGGTGACGTGACCGACGAGGACCGGCCAGTCGGCACTCAGGCACAGGTCCAGCACCTCTGTCACCTCCTTCGCCGCCGGGGTCAGGACCTCGACATTCCGCCAGTAGGGCTTGAAGCGCTCCTCGTGCCACAGGTCGGAGGTGAACGCCGCGCCGCAGGACAGGCCCACCATGCTGATCCACGTCCGCGCCAGAGGCCAGCCGCCCACAACCGGGCTGACGTCCTTCAGCTCCGTGGCCATGTAGTAGGCGTCATTGTCCACCGCAAACCAGCGGCCGTTGAGCTGATACGACCGCAGAACCTCCTTCATGACAGGCCTGACACCGTTGCGATAGGTGCCAAATCCGGTGCGGCACGCATCCACGGCACCCAACATTGCGCGGTCAGGCTCCGTGCCGCTGAACAGGATGTAGGCGTCGTCACCGGCGGCCCTCCTGATCTCCTTCATGTTCTCCCGGTAAGTTTCGAAGGCGGTGTCGGTACCCCCATGGACATCACCGGTGAAGACATAGCCGATCTTCAAATAGGTGAACCCCGCCTGGACCGCCCTCCTCACCTCGGCAACAATGGCCTCCGTGTCTCCCGGCGGGAACTGGAACTCCAGCTTCAGGCCGGGTCGCGCCCCTGTTGCGGCAATGCTCTTCGCATAGAAGGGAAGCCCTTCCGGAAACTTGACATTCGCCTCCAGCGGCGCGCCGGGGAACATATTCGTGCTGCTGTATCTGTCAATCTGGACCACATCGGGCCGCAGATGCCCGTTCGACTTCCCGACAGCAGCGGCCACGTTGAGCACGTCCTTGCCGGTGACATCCCTTTCCAAGTAGTACCAACTGTTCCAGCCGCTCAGGGCACCCTTAGCGACCCTCGTCCCATGCGTCTTTGCCACCCACTCCGTCCAGCGCGCCAGCGCCGCTCCGGGCGGCTCAGCGAACAGCGCCGCCTGCTGCCCCCACCGGGTCTGGCCCGGCCCCACCCGGACCCCGCTCATGTCGGCTGTCAGGGTCAGTACCGCCCTGCCCTTGCCCAAGGCCGCGACACGGGCAGACAGGTAAGCCAAGGGCGTCCCCACCGGACCGAACAGGAACCCCGTCCCGTCGCGGCGGTAGAACCCGCCATACTCGAAGATGTCCAAAGGCGCTCCGATATCGCCGAGCGCGGCCACGACCGGCGTCCGCGGGTTCATTCCCGTGACGAGCCACTCCGCAGGACTCCCGGACACTTGAAGCAAACCGGATACGTGGTCAGCTTGTCCGGTCGAAACGGCATCCGCCATCGACAGCGGCGAGACCCCGAGCAGATTAACCGGGCGGTCTCCGATATTCCGGATGCCCGCCTGCAGCAGAACCACGGGGACGCCTTTCATCTTTTCGAGGCGCACGAGCAAGTCAACCTGCTCCTTCTCGAAGCGGACCGACGAGAGGGTCACGTAGGCCATCCCGTAAGGCGTTCCCGCATCAACAAAGGCGTTTGTTCCGACCAACATGCCGGAAGAGGAAACGAGTACCTGGGTGACGCCCCCGCTCTCAAGCGTCGCGGAAAAGCCACCCCGGAAGCCGGTAAACCCCGGAAGCGTGAGGGCGCAGGTTCGTCCCCCGTCCTCTAAACGGGCCTCCACAGCCGATGCCTGAGCAGTCTCGCCAAACAACGGCACGCCCCCTCCCGCCCCGAGCAGGCCAGATATCAGCGCAAACCGCCTAAGCCCTTTAAACCGTTTCACGTTGTGCGTTTTTTTCACAACTGACCGTGTAACGGTCGTTCTCGATGGTCTGAGCCGCCCTTGCGCAGAGGCCGGCCAACAATAAAAATCCGATTCCAATTCTTAGCATAGCGATCTCCCTTGCTTCGTATCAGCGTTTCTTCGATTTGACTGTTTTGGTTTCGTTATTGATGCGGATCGTCACCTCGCGAGGCGCGGCGGAAGCGATGCGATAGTTCGTCACCTGGCCGTCCTTCCACTCGATATCCACCGTGAAGCCGCCGCGGGCGCACAGGCCTTTGACGGAGCCAGTCGGCCAGGCTTTCGGCAGGGCCGGGAGCAGGTCGATTTCACCGGCATGCGACTGCATCAGCATCTCGGCGATGCCGGCCGCGCCTGAGATGTTGCCGTCAATCACATAGATGTTCTGCGGCGCACCGGCAATGCCGCCGCGCGAGAAGGTCAGCAAGTCCGCGTCGGTATCCGAGACCAGCAGATTGGTCAGGTTCTTGTGGGCCAACTCGCCGTTGCCGAGCCGGGCATAGTAACAGACGGAATTGCCGGCGCTCCACTCCACGTCCTCCCAGTCCGGCCGGTCCATGCGCAGACGCAGGGATTTCTCGGCGGCACGGGCCAGCTCCGGCGTGCCGCGGGGCGTGATCTGTCCCAGCGGGAACAGTGCCACCAGATGGCTGGTGTGGCGATGATTGGTCTCTCCCCCGTCGTCGCTCTGGAACTCCTGCAACTGGCCGTTGCGCCCGATTTTGTAGGGTGGCAGTTTCGCGCGGTCCGCTTCGAGCCGGGCACGGAAAGCGGCATCGACTCCCAGCGTCCGGCTGGCTTCGATGCACGCGTCGAACAACGCGCACACCATGGCCCGGTCATGCACCGCGCCCGGATTGGTCTCGCCTCCGCATTCAGGGGAAACGGACGGGCCCGTCAGCAGGTAACCTGTGGCCGGATCAGCGAACAGATAATCGAGAAAGAACTCGGCCGCGCCCTTGAGCACCGGGTAGGCGCGTTGGGCGAGGAACTCGCGGTCGCCCGTGAACAGGTAATGCTCCCACAAATGGCTGGCGATCCATACGCCGCCCGTCACATGCAGCCCCCAGCCTCCGCCCCAGCCTGGCGCGGTGAAGCCCCACGGATTGGTAAAGACGTGGCACACCCAGCCCTTGTCGACGCCGTACAGCTTCCGCGCCGTCTTCCGGCCCGGCGCCTGCAGCGATTCGATGAGATGGAACAGCGGCTGGCCGCACTCGCTGAGGTTGCCGCTCTCGGTCAGCCAATAGTTCTGCTGGGTGTTGATGTCCAGATGGTAGTCGCAGGTCCAGCCCATGTCCGCCGCCAGCCCGTCGTTCCAGAGTCCCTGCAGATGCATCGGCAACGGCGAGTCCTCGCGCGAACCTGCGATGGTCAAGTAGCGGGCGTACTGGAAAAACAGCGCGGCAAGCTGCGGGTCGGCCTGGCCCTTACGCAGGGCGTCCAGCCGGACATCGGTCGGCTGGCCGGCAGCCTTCGCGCCGCCAAGATCGAGCGCCACGCGCTGAAACAGCCGCTGGTGATCGGCCACATGACCGGCGCGCAGGTCTTTCCAGCTCTTGCGCTGTGCAGCGTCAATCTGGCCGGCGCACAACGCCGCCGCATCGCGCCCCTGAAAATCGGTGTTCAGTGCGATCAGCAACGTCACCGCGTCGGCCCCGGCCACGCTCAGCGAACCTTCCCCGGCGGTCATGATCCCGCCTTCCGGCAACACGCGGATCTTCGCCACAAAAGACACGCCGCACGTGCCGTCGCTGTGCTGTTTTTCGAGGGCGCGGCCGCTGACCACCAGCGTGTCTTTTCCTTGGGCCTGTGCCTCGAAAGGGAACCGCGCTGTCACATAGCGCAATTTAAAACTGATGGAGTCCTTGCGGTCGGCGCTCAAGCGTACCGCCATGACGCCGTCAGGATGGCTGGCCAGAGCTTCACGGTTATATCGCACGCCGTTGGCCGTGAACGCCACCCGTGCGAGGGCCGCTTCAATGTCGAGTTCACGGCGGTAATCGCGGACCTCGCCGTCTGTGCCTGCCTGCTTCAGCAACACGTAGCCGGCAGGCAGACTCGTGCCATAGTTGAGTTTGCGGCCCAGCATCTTCTCGATGAGCGGCCACGCCACGTCGCCACTCTTTCCGGCTTTGAACAGCTCCCGGATTTTGGAGAACGCGTTGAGCCCCTCCGGCTTCTCGTGCTCCTCGCTGGACGCGCCGGACCAGAACGTGGCTTCGTTGAGTTCCAGCCGCTCGTCCGTCACGCCTCCGAACACCATCGCGCCGAGCCGTCCGTTGCCGATCGGCAAAGCCTCCAGCCAGCGTTGGGCGGGCTGGCGATACCACAGCGCCAGCGGCGAGGCCGGCGGCCCGGCCTCCCCAGCGAAGGCGGTCGGCAACAGCCCGTCGGGCCTGGGCGCTTCTTGACCGGCGCTCAAGCGAAGATTGCAGAGGTTCACGTGGTCGGCCGCGATGCCATCCCCGGCATCCGTGCTGACGATCTTCAACTCTTTGCCGCCCTCCACCTGCAGGCTGACGTAACGCGGCTCCTCTTTGATCTTCATCACGCCCGTGTCGTGCAGCTTTTTCCCGTCCAGCCAGACCTCGACCGTGACCGAGCCCCTCTCAGTCATGTCCGCGCTCACGCCGGCATAGAACGTGACCCAGCGGTATTGCTCCTTTAGTGGAATGACGACCTCGGATGGCGCATGCACACCGATCCCCTTGTCGAACTCGGCGCTTCCGATGCGCAGCGGCGTGCCGCCGATGCTGACGTTGTTCTGCGGCTTACCCCAGCCGGACGTGACGTGCGAGATCCGGCTCAGGTCGACATAGACATCCTTGCCGTCCTCCGCTGGCGCCGCGTACAGGCAGACCGCTGGAACACCCAGAAACAGTCCGACCGCCGTGAATATCGAGAGCCCATTCCTCATCGTCAATCCCCCATCTAACCTGACTTCAATCTACCACGCCCTGTTTTGCAACGTGAAATGCAAAAGCACCACCGGAGCCTCGCCTTTGTTCACTACTTTAATGACATGCATTCCTTGAGACAAGCCCGCCTTCGTGAAAAGGGCGACCTGCGTCATTCTGCGTATCCGAGTTGCGGCACGATAACCTTCACCCGAAGGCAATACCGTGTCCAGTTGTTTGAATAATATGCCGAATCGCAATTAAATGAAATGGATGGAATTGTCAACTTGATGGATATTATTGACTTTTATGCGGCAGAACGGTCTCCACCGCACCGTTCACGCGCACCGTGACCGGCCGGGGATGGGGCGAAGCAAGGCGGAAGTTCACAACCTTGCCGTCCTTCCACTCGATATCGGCCGTGATGTTGCCGCGCGCCTTCAGGCCTCTGACGTAACGGATCGCGAGTTTCTTCGCCGCCGGAACCGATCTTGACGGATACGCCGCCCGACGGCTATACTGTAAGGAAATCAATCAAGTAAGGCTCTTTATTTATGCTTACCGCTTCCCTCTCCAGTAAAGGGCAACTGACTCTACCTAAGGCGCTGCGGGATGCGTTTCACCTCCGCACAGGCAGCAGGGTCACCTTCACCTTGTCCGATGGCGAAGCGGTGATGAAGCCCCTGTCGTGCGGCGTTGATGACGTGTTCGGCCTCTTGAAGCGCAAGGGGCAGCCCCCCGTTACCGTCGACGCGATGAACGCGGCGATCCGTCAGCGGCTGACCCGGGAGGTCCGGCCATGACGGGGATAGACACCAACATCCTCGTGCGGTTTCTCGTGGCCGACGACGAGGCGCAGACGCAATCGGTGTATCGGTTGTTCAAAGAGGCTGAAACGAAGAAGAATGCGTTTTTTATCTCCCTGCCTGTCCTTCTGGAACTCTTCTGGGTTCTCGAGTCCGTTTACAGCCTTCCTCGGCGCGATATTCTGGAAGCCGTAACCGCCCTGACCACGATCCCGGTTCTGAAGGTTGAAGCAGAGGAGGTGGTTCGCGGCATGCTGGAGGATGCCCGCAGAACGGCGTGCGACCTTTCAGACCTGCTGATCGGTCACGTCGCAGCCGTAAATTCCTGCAACACCGTTCTGTCGTTCGACAAAAAGGCGTGCCGTCACCCGCTCTTCCGACTGCTGCGTTAGCCCTCTATCCCTTGTAATGACAGATTGTATTTTCATTGAGAACCTGAGGAACGCGCTCGTCAGAGCTTTACGAATTTCACTTTTTTGCGCTTTCACTCTGGCGCGGTCACCGCCGTCAGCCCGGCAATCCCCAGTACGCCCTCGCTGCACACGGCGCGGAATTCGATGGATTCCAGCGTCTGGGCGGGGTCGCAGGCAATCTCGAGCGCGTCGGCGTGTGAGCCCGTTTTGCCGAGGACAAACCCGAAGCCCTCCGGACGGATGCGGCCCAGGGGAACCGGAAGGCCCTTGAGGCTGTAATGCTGGTAAGCCGCGCACAGGTTGAACGGCGGGATGAGCGCTTCCACGACATCGCGGCCGCCGGCATAGTGCAGAACGATTTCGCCGTTGGGGATATAGTTCTTCGACGGGTGTACGTAGCCGTACAGCAGCGGCCAGACGCTCGCGCACCGCAGGCCCACGGGAATCACGGCGGCGGCGGGCACAGGGTACATATGCTGAGCAGATCGGGCTGGACGTCAAGCGTGTCCTTCTGCCAGCGGGCGGCCAGATCACTGACCTTGTTGCCGCTGATCCCGTGATTGACAAAGGTGACCTTGCGTTCGGGATGCCGCGCGCTGTATTGCGCGGCGATGAAGTAGGGATACACTGGCCAAATTCGCTTGACCCGTTGTCGCGGCCATCCGTGATGGAGTCTCCCTGGAACAGGACACGGCTGCCGACTGGAAACGCGGGCAGTTCGGGTGTATTGTTAACGGGCTTCAAATTCGTATTTTGCTTGTAGAAGGCCGTGGCCGTGCGCACCCACGCATCCGCCAGAATCTGCTCCCCTGCGGCGGTAGGACGCCTGCCGTCCGAAAGCCAGAATGCGGCGGCGCCGTGACGTTTATAAGCGTCCTCGAACGCCCGTTGGAGAGGCACCACCGTGGCGTGGTGTTTTGCGGCAAGCCCCGCCACCGTCTGGATGCGGGCGGCGACGTCGGCATCAGGACTTGGCAGCATAAACGGTTCGCAGAGGAACAACTGTACCTTGGGGAGTGCCGCAAGCGTATCAGCCAGCAGCTTGTCGTATTTCTGCGTAAACACCTCGATAGATTCCTTATCGTTGATACCGATCAGGATGCTGAGCAGATCGGGATGGGCGTCAATCGTGTCCTTCTGCCAGCGGGCGGCCAAGTCAGTGACGGTGTTGCCGCTGACGCCCTGATTGAGGAATTCAATCTTGTCTTCAGGATACAGCCTCCCGTATTTTGAGGCAATGAGGCAGACGTAATCCTGCCCCAAGTTGTGATTGAACTCAGGGGTCGGCCAACGCCCCGCAGGCCAACGGTCGCCTGCTGTGATTTCATCTCCCTGGAAAATGATGCGACTGCCGGCTGGAAACGCCGGCATCCCATCGACCGCATGAACATGCGTAGCGATAGCCAGGACGGCTGCTACGGAGATGCAGAGCTGGTTTAACCGGTTTCGGGACCTTAGGAGCTGTTCATAAATAAAGTTTACAAACAACGGAATATTTCATAATCAAACCGCATGATTATTTCGTGTTGATGTAAGTGTTATAAGTGAACAGCTCCTTAGGGTCATTGGGGTATTCTCGTAAGTCATGGGTGTTGATGATGAAACGTGAGTTGTTCTACGGACAGGTATGCGGCAGGACGGTCGTCTCCACACCGCTCACGCGCACCGTGACCGGCCGGGGATGAGGCGAAGCAAGGCGGAAGTTCACAACCTTGCCGTCCTTCCACTCGATATCGGCCGTGATGTTGCCGCGCGCCTTCAGGCCTCTGACCGACCCGTCTTTCCACGCCTTCGGGAGGGCCGGGATCAGGTCGATGACGAACCCTGCCGCCTCTTCACGACTTTGCAGCAACATTTCGCCGATCGCCGCCATGACGCCGAGATTGCCGTCGATCTCCCATTCCGACTGAATGAACCCGGCAGTGAGGTTCGGCTGTACGATCTTCTGGAAGTGTTGGGAAAGGATCGCGGCGACGCGGTCGCCGTCGCCGAGCCGGGCGAACGTGTTGGCCGGAAAGGCGCCCTGCCACGAGCCGACCTGCCCGGTCACCCACGTCCGGCGGTCCGGAGCCTCGTAGGCCTTGCGCACGGCGGCGCACAGCTCCGGGGTTTTCGCGGGCGTCAGCGCGTCGCTCCAGATGAGCCCCCAGGTCGAGAGCAGCTCGCACACCGCCCGGTCACCGACCTGATTCCCGTCGTCGACGTACTCCTGCAACTCGCCGGTCCGGGCATCGACCTTGACCGGCGGAAGCCGGGCCGCGGCCCGCTCCAGCCGTCCCCGCAGTTCGGCGTCAACCCCCAGCACCCGCGTGGCGGCCACCGCATCGGCGAAGAGTTGGCGGACCATCATCGTGCTGGGGGTCGGCCCCAGGCACAGGCCGGGGGAGGTCTGCCCGTCGGGCTTAATGAACCCGTTCTCGAAATTGGTGTCGGGGGCCGTGACGAGATAACCGGTCTTGGGATCTTCGATCAGGTAATCCAGAAAGAACTCGCACGCACCCCGGAGCGTCGGCCACACCTCGCGGAGGTAGGCTTTGTCGAGGGTGAAGGCATAGTGCTCCCACAGGTCCCGGCAGGCCCAGGCCCCGCCGCACACGAACGCGGCCCACACGGCGTTGCCGTCCACCGGGCAGGCGTTGCGCCAGAGGTCGCAGTTGTGGTGTCCGGCCCAGCCTTTGCAACCATACCAGTTTTGCGCGGTGCGCGCGCCGTCCCGGCTCCACTCCTTCACCAGCCGGATAAACGGCTCGTGCAGTTCGGAGAGATTGGCGGCCTCGACCCCGAGGTAGTTGAAGTTGGCGTTGCAGTTCATCGTCCAGTTGGCCGACCAGGGAGGGTTGATCGAGCGGTTCCAGATGCCCTGCAGATTGGCCGGCTGCGTGCCGGGCCGGGAGGAACTGACCAGGAGGTAGCGTCCGAACTGGTAGTAAAGCGCCGTCAGCGACGGCAAGTCCTGCGGTTTGAAACCGGCGCCGATCCGCTCGTCCGTCGCGCGGGATGCGTCGGCCGCCGGGCCGAGATCGAGCGTGACGCGGCCCATCAGCGCGGCGAAGTCCCGCGCGTGGCGCAGCCGCAGCCGCTCATAATCCGGGCGCCTTCCGAACGGCTTGCGGTAGGCCTTGCAGAGCGCCGCAGGGTCTTTCCCTTCGCGGCTCGGGCTCTTGTCGAACCCGTTATAGCTGGTGGCTGCCACGAGCACGAGCGTGACGGCATCGCACTCCTTCGCGACGAGGCTCCCGCTCTCGGACGTCACTGCGCCCTTTTCGCCGAAGCCCAGCAGGTCGGCCTCGAACGTCATTCCTTTCGGCGTGTCGCCCTCGTCATACGCGATCTTTGAACCGAGGTAATGCGGGTCGGCATGGACCGGGCAGCGCCCCTTCATTTTCAGGACGCCGTTCTCATTTGTCGAGTGGCTTTTCAGCGGGCTCTCCAGCCGTGCGCTGAACGAGACCCGTCCGGGCTTGTCCGCGGTCAGGCGCATGACGACCGCCTGGTCCGGCTGGGAGACGAAAAGCTCGCGGGTGTAGGTCACCCCGTCCTGGCGGAAGGAGACCGCGGCGACGCCGTTCGACAGGTCGAGCGTCCGGCGATACGCCTCTACCGGTCCCGACACCGGGAACTCCAGTTTCAGGCAGCCCAGCGGCATGTAGCATTGGTTATAGGGGCCGAGCATCTTTTGGTTGAACAGCTCGTGGGCCGCGGCTTCTTTGCGTTCGAGGAGGAGTTTGCGGACCTGCGGCAGAGCCGGCAAGGCGTTCGTGTTCGCCGGGATGAACGGCTCCCCCGACCACAGCGTGTCCTCGTTCAGCCAGACGGTCTCGCGGTCCACGCCGCCCTCAGCCATGGCGCCGAGCCGTCCGTTGCCCAGCGGCACCGCCCCTGTCCAGCCGTCCGCCGGACGCCGCCACCACAGGGTCAGGGGCGACGAGGGCGGCGTCGCCATCCCCGTAAACGGCGACGGCGCGGCTGCGAGTGCCCGAGTTTCCTCCTGAGCCGAAAGAACGACCGGTACGCCGAGCGCTGCAAACAGAATGAGCGTGAACCCGCTGCTCCATCCGCTTCGTTTCATGATGTGCCTCCCTGTTCTTATTGATTTCACCAGGGGCTTCTCCTGCTCCTGAGCCAACCGTTATTTGTCCGCTGTCAAATAGCGCTCAAGCGGGCTGTGCTTGCTCCGAAGCTCTTCCGCGATCATTTCGGTGAGCCGCTTGGCGCCGTTCTCGGAAAAATGCCAGGTGTCTTTCTTCCCGTCCGGATAATTTGGATAGGCTCCGGCAGGGAACCACATGAACAGGGTCTTGAGCGTTTCCTCCTTGCCGAGTTTCTCGTAGCGTTCGATCGAGCGCGCATGGAGATCGACGCAACAGGCGCCGGTTGCCGCGGCAACCTTGCGCACCGCCACCGCATATTCTTTGTGCAGATCGATCACCTTGGCTCCGTCAAAGTCGCCGGAATTCGGGGGAACAACCAGAACCGGCTCAGCCTTTGCCGCGCGCACATCGCCGACCAATTTCGCGAGCCTATTGCTGTACGACTCGAGCCCGACCCGACGATCCCCGGGGGCGTACTGATCGTTATGGCCGAACTGTATAAAGACATAATCGCCCGGTTTCAACTGGTCACAGATCTTTTTCCAGAGGCCCACTTCGACAAAACTCTTTGTCGTCTGCCCTCCCCCGGCATAGTTCTTGATCACCACCGTATTGGTGAATATCAACGGCAGCAACTGCCCCCACCCGGCTTGCGGAAAATCGCTGGGGCTGTATGACGCAACCGTGGAATCCCCCGCAAGAAAGATAACCGGCACGGCAGCGTCAACAGCCGCCAGCAGCGATGTCGCCAGCAAGGTGCCTAAAACAGAAGCCGCGGTTCTTCTCATTCTCTCTCTCCCCCCCCCATAGATAATGTTCCGATCAACCGTACATCTGCTGTCGCGCGTTTACTCTGCTCGCCGGACTACCACCGTCATTGTCTGACCTGAAGACACCACGGTTTCATTGGCGAGCGCGACAACCACCTGCGCACCGTCGCGTCTGGCCGCGCACGCCACAGGACGGCCATCCAAGGACACCTTCACCGCTCCGTCAGGCAGCGCAAGTGAGAGCGTCCGCAACCGCAGCCGGCCCCACTTGACACCGAGCGCCGCAGTGAACACATCACTTTCCCGCCTCTGACTGAAACTGCCCCAACCTTCCCCGGCGGCGAAGAAGCAAGTGAAGTTATCGGGCGTCACCTTCGGTGCAAACTCCAGCCGACCGGCCGGCGCGTCCACCCGGTAGCCGCTCAGGGCCAACAATAGGCTGTAGTTGGCCATGGACCTGGCATAGTAGCCGCCGCACTCGAGCTGGTTGTACGGATCGCGCTTGCGGCCGTCATAGCGGTCGCGGATGGCTTTCATCACTGCGAGGCCCTCAAGCACATAGCCGTGATAGATGAGATTCGCGGCCACCTGGTCTTCATAGCCGACTTCGATCGTGTCCGCATAAAACAGCGCCTGGGCTGGACGTCCGCCTTTAGGCCAGGAGCAAATGACCAGCCCGGCGTCATCGTTCACGGCAAGGGTATAGCCAGTGTTGAGCAGCTTGCGGCAGTCCGGCACGAAGTTGTATTTGAAGACCGCAGCGATGGCGCTTCGCATATGTTCGCGCGGATAGATTTCGCCGAGCCCCAGCATGTCGGACCACCACTGGCCGATCAACTGTTCGCTGATCACACCGTTCTGCCACGTGCTGCGGGTATCCGCGCCGTCAAAGACCTGCCGGTAATATTCGCCGTTCCAGCACAGTTCGTCGGACTTCTTGCTGCCGGTCTCGAAGACGCGACGGCATTCGTCGGCCAACTCAACGTCCCCCATGGCACGCGCCATCTTCTCACCGGCCAACATGCCGGCCATGTACATGCCGTTCCCGTAGGTCTCGTCCCCGTACAAAGACTGGTCGAGCGTGCAGTGCCAGCCGACCGTCGGATCAAGCCGGCCGTCGCGGTCCTTATCCCAGCTTGTCCAAGGGTATCCGATGGCTTTTTTTACGCCGGGCCACTGCCTGCGCAGCCATTCGGTGTCGCCGCACACCTGCCACTCGCGGCAGGCGCGCAGGATCGTGCCGAAATGGCCGTCGACCGGCACAATGGCTTCGGTGTCAAGCCCTGTCGGCCAGACGCGCTGACGCAGGCCGCCGATCTGGGGGTCCATACGTCTGCTGAAGTCGAACTCCCGCATGCCGCGCTCCAAGGCTGGAAAGAGATAGGCGATCGACTGCACATAATGATACACGTGGGTAACCGTTCCCGCGCACGAACCGCCCGCAGGCCAGCAACCTTCCCAGCCATGCAGCGTCCCATTGGCTTCGCGAAAAACGGTCGGCGAGCGCAAAATGGCGAGTTGGCTCGATACCGATTCCAGAATGATGCCCGGCAGGGTTGACGCAAAAAACGTCGCTTGAAACAGCCTTGTCTCGCGTTCGAGTCGTTCACAGTTGGCCATCAGGTAATCCGCCACAGCAGCGGCGTCCGGCCACTGAGTCGAGTAATAATTCCGCACGCCCGGCACGTCCTTGCGCTCTGGAAAATGCCAAGCGAGAACCATGGGGATGCGGATGCTGGTGCCGGGTTTCAAATCGATCTCCACGCCGATCGACCCCATGCCGCCGGCCCACGTTTCGTCTCCGCTCATATCGCTCATGACGATGTTGTCGACAAGGATGTGTCCCCATCCCCCGGAGTGCTGGTCAACAATCTCAAGTTGTGCCATCTTGCCGGCGAGCGCGGCGACATCCCATGACACGTCCCTCAGATTTTCGCTGTCATTGCCCGTGGCCGTCCGGACCACCTCCCGATCCACCAGCAGGTTGACACAGTTGACCCCGGGGCCGTTCCCGCCACCAATGAGGAAACAAAGGTTGGAGCGCTCAATGGTAAAAGGTTTTGAAATGAGTTTCCCGGTTGGGGCATCGCTCTTTGCGCCGGCCCAAGAGTCCGCCAGACCGTTGCCGTGATAGCCGGAGACCTTGACAGGATGCTGATTCTGCTCGATGGCGATAGGCGCAGTGCCAAAGGCGGTTCCTTCGACGGTCCATTTGCTAAAAATTCCGTCTTCAAAATCATCGATAACCACATCCTGACGCGCGGAAACTTTTTGAGCGCGCTCAATCTCCGCGACGGCCTTGACCCTATCGTAACGGCCACTGATGCAAAAGGTTTCGGCAAAGGTCTGGATGCCTCCGTTGGGCAACATGCCCGATGGTGCCCAACGCCTCTGCCACGTGGTGATGCGGTGCGGCGTGGCAACGGCCAGGCTGCCCTCCTTGGCGCAGTCCTCACGCCTCATCAGCAACAGGTCGTACCCGTCGCGGCGCAACAATTCCGTGCGCGTCCCCGCGTCATTGCCCTCTGCTGCGAGGTTTTTGAGATTATAGCCCAATGTGCCTTTCACCGCTTTTTTCGAGACGTTTTTCAAGGTGATATTCAGGCATGCCACCGGCAGCGACGACTCGCGGTCGTTGCCGGGAATGAAGGGGCTCCACCCCTCGAGAGTCGCCTCCAGAGGCACACCCGGATCACTCAGCGTCACCTTGGCAAAAGGGAAGCGACCCTCGAACACCGCCGTGCGCATATGCGGCAGGCCCACCATGGCGAGCGGCCCGCTCCCTTGCGACTCTCCGCCCCAACCGTAGGGCGGCGGCTTTTCTCCCTCCAACACGCGGAACACAGCCTCTTCATCCTCTGCTTTCATCCAAAGCCCAAGGAAGGACAACTCGGGCCGCCAACCGATGTTGGGGTTGCCGAAGATCGACCAGTCCACCAGCGCCCCTCGTCCGTTGAGCGAAATGCAACCCGCGCCCACTCCCCCGAGTGGAAAGCGGATCTGATCAAGCGAGGAACCCTGGTAGGTGTAGCGCCCTGCCGGACTGAGCAGTTCCTCTGCCGAATAAGGTAGAGGCTTCACGGTTTTGCCGCTTTCGGACAACGGAACGGAGACAGCCGCACGCGCGGTCAGACCACACGCCAAGACCAGAACACCCGTCAGCTGGCAGGCAGACAGCAGGCCGCATACGGTGACTTCCAATCTTGTCATCGTTGAATCCGTCGTCGTCATTGTCCTATTCCTTTGTTGCTTTTGTTCGACAGGCTCTTCAGCAGTGCGGGCTTGACCGCCTTGAAGAACGCCGCGCTGCCTGCCTTGCTGTAGTGGCAGCCGTCTTCGCTCATCTTCCGGTCCATGGAGCCGTCGGCGTTCAGAAGCACACCGCCCCAGTCCAAACGTGATCGCTCATGCGTCATGACCATGAAGTCCTTATAACCGCGCGCGTCAGAGCGTTACGGATTTCACCGTCTTTGTCTCGCCGTTCACGCGTACGCTGATCTCGCGGGGTTTGGGAGAGGCGATACGGTAATTCGTGACCTTGCCGTCCTTCCATTCGATGTCCACGGTGAACCCGCCGCGGGCACGCAGGCCTTTGATCGCGCCATTCGGCCACGCCTGGGGCAGGGCGGGCAGCAGATCAAGCAGGCCCGGGCGGCTTTGCAGCAACATCGTGTTGGCGATCTGCGGGATGCCGCCGTTGCCGTCGGTGTTGAAACATTGCGCGTCCGGCTCGTGCGTGGTGATGAGGCTCGGCGTCATCGACCGTTTCACAGCCATCACCTTCAGCCGGCCATAGGCCTCCTCCGGCATGCCAAGGTAGGCCGCCGCCACGCCGCTCTGCATGCGTCCGAACGAGGACTGTTCGCCGCCGCCGTCGCTGCCTGCGATCTTCGCGCGGACCGTAGCCTGCGCCGCCTTCCGCAGATTGGCGTCCGTCTCGAACAGCGGGTCGAAGCTCTGGAAGCAGGGATAGAGCTGCGAATGGTGCCGGTGGCCGGCATCGATGGTGCCGGCGGGCCACTCGGTCAGTTCGCCCCGGCCGTTGACCGGATACGCAGGCAGTTTCTCCAACAGCGCCGCCCATCTCGGAATGTTCTCCCGCTCGATTTTCAGTTCGCGGCAGGCGGCAATCAGGTTGGTCAGCACCTCGCGGGCCACCGCGATGTCCATGGTCGCGTTGAGGCCGCAACCGGTCTCGGGGCTGTAAGAAGGGATGAAGGTCGCCCGTCCGTCTTTCTCGGTTCCGGCGAGGAAGTCTTCGTAGAACTCCGCCGTGCCCTTGAGCAGCGGCACGACCCGCTTCTCAAGGAATTTGCGGTCCGCGGTGGTTGCGGCGTAGTCGCTGAAGAAGCTCGCCAGCCAGCCGCTGCCGGCCGTCCAGAACACGCCTTCCCAGTCGCCCCAGTGCAAGAGCAGGCAGGTGTTCGACGCCCGCGCGTTGCTGAAGAAGCCCCGGCAGCCGTAGATCCTCTTCGCGTTCAGCCGCCACTCGGGATAGAAGCCCTCGATCAGCCTGAAGTACCCTTCCATCAGCTCAGGCAGGTTCGCGCTGCAGGCCGAGGCCATCGCCGCCTGTACGTTGGTGTCGAGCGTGTAATCGCCCGACCAGGCCGGCGCCCACGAGCCGTTCCAGATACCCTGCAGGTTCGGCAGCCGTTCGCCGGCGGTGCAGATCAGCATGTACCGTCCCGCGTCATACATCTTCTCCATCAGGGCGGGCGGCAGCCGGTTGTCTTTCTTGGCCAGGTCGAGCAGCTCCTCGGTCGGCCGCACACGGTCCGCCCCCCCTCCGAGATCCAGCGCGACTCGGTTGAACAGCGCGCCGTGCATTTGGGCGTGCGGCACAAACAGCCGGGCATAGTCGGGATTGACGCCGGCCAGCGCCTTTCGCACGCGCGGCAGCAGAGCCGACGCGTCGTCTGCGGCACGATAGGCAACCACCGAGCTGTCCGCCAAAGCCGGTACGGGCTCGTAGACACCGGGGCGTTTGAAATCGGGATGCTCCGGCGAGTACGCCCACGCCTCGCTGTTCTCCTTGGGCAGCGGCGTCTTCCACGGGACAATGCGGATGAGCAGAAGCACGTCACGGCCCTCGTCCTTGCGGATGACGCGCACGGCGGCGTCATAGCCGCCCTTGCCTTTGGCGTAAACGTTGTGGTAGGTCACCCACTCCGGCGTGGTCTGCTGCTGCGGCTGGATGAGAGGGTGGTCGACGGCAGGGAACACCAGCTCGCAGGGCGCGGGGCCAGTCAAGGAGAGCGCGATGAGGTTGTCGGTGCGCGAGACGAACAGCCGGCGCTGAAACGCGCCGCGGTCATCGCGCCACCTGACGCAGACCTCGCCGGTCTGGAAGTCCTCGGTGCGTTCGTACTCCGTGACCGCTCCGACGGCCGGTTGGCGGATGTTCACGAACAGGCCGGGATGATAAGGGTCTGTCGGGATGAGGCCGGGGTAGCCCTGTTCCTTGGCCTTGCCCAGCAGAAACGCCATGGCCGCGCCGTAGCCTTTTTCGCGGATGGTCTGACGCAGCTCCGGCAAATACTGCGCAAGGTCAGGCACGATTTCGCGGTTGCCGAGAGGCAGGAACAGCCGGCAGTGGTTGGCCACGAGCGTATCGTTCGCCGGGTTGCCGAACAGCATCGCCCCCATCCGTCCGTTGCCGGTCACGAAAGCATCTTCCCATCGCTGCGCAGGCGTATGGCTGACCGAGCCGCGGAACGCGGCCTCGACCGCCCCTGCCACGCTTGCGGCAAGAATCATCGCCAGACCTAAGAATAACACCGGTGTCTTACGCATTTTCATTCTCTCCCCCCTATGATTAAAATCGGATCCCTCGCTCGTGTTCCATCACTCCGCCGATGCCGGAACCGCCTTGAGGCTGTCGCCGGCGATCTTCAGGGCGAAGACATGCTCGCAGGGCTTCTGCGGCGGCAGCGTGACGGTCAGGCCCTTATCCGTTTGCGCCCATTCGAGTTTGCCGGCATTTCCCAGAAGCGTGACGCCGGAGACCGCGCCTGCGGCCTTGGCCAGCGACTTCACGGCAACCTTGCCGTCCTCCGGCCAGCCGAGCACGAAGGCGTAGAGCGTCGCGCCGTCCTTGCTGCGGGTGAACCGGATGTCGCGCGCCGTGAACGCATAGCTCTCGTTGAACTGACCGCTGGACACCCGGGTCGGGCCTTCACCGGAAACCAGCCACGGGCGGGTCCCGTAGACGGCCTCGCCGTTGACGGCGAACCACGCGGCGAGCCCCTCCAGCAGACGCAGGGACTCCGGCGGCAGGCTGCCGTCGGGATACTGCACGATGTTCAACAGCAGGTTGCCGTTCTTGCTGATGATATCGACCAGCTGGTGGATAATCTCAATCGTGGTCTTGTATGTGTCGTTCTGGCGGTAATACCAGTCGCCGTTGGAGGTGTCGGTTTGCCAAGGCAGCGGAGCGATCGTCTGCTGCATGCCGCGCTCCAAATCCTCGACACACGTGCCCTCCACGAAGATGCCGTGCGTCTCGGGTTTATTGAAATTCTTGCATGTGTAAACGGCTTCGAGCCTACCGCCGTGCCGGGCCATGTTGCTGTTGTAGAGGTGGGCCACCAGGCTGAAGCCGATTTTCCCGAATGGGATCCCGCCGTCGGTGTAGAAGAAATCGGGCTGCACCTGGTCCACCAGATCCCTCATGCGCAGGAACCATTCCTGATGCCAGTCCGGATCCTTGCTGTAGACGCAATCCTCTGCCGTCAGGTTTGGACGGTTCGGATGATACAGCTCCTGCCATTTGGGATCGGCGCCGTCGTACGGTACGCCGGCCAGAGGTCCGGTCTGGTCGGAACCGTGGCTGGTCTGGAACCAGACCCGGCTGTAACCCAGGTGCTCCGAAACCCCGAACGGCAGATCGAATTTCTTCGCCGCCCGCTGCCACTCTTTGACCACGTCGCGCTTCGGCCCCATGGCGACGGAGTTCCAGGAATGGTACTTGGAGTTCCACAGATCGAAATTGTCGCAATGGACGGCCTGGGAGACGAAATACCGCGCCCCGGCCTTTTTATACAGGGCCATCAGTTCTTCCGGCTCCCATTTTTCCGCCTTCCACAGCGGGATGATGTCCTTGTAGCCGAACTTGGAGGGATGGCCGAAGTGCTCCACATGGTCTTTGTAGCAATCGGTGCCCTGTTGGTACATCGCCCGTGCGTAAAAGTTGTTGTATACCGTCGCCGCCTGCGGCCCCCAATGGGCCCAGATGCCGAACTTGGCGTCGCGGAACCATTCGGGACACTTGTACTGCTTGAGCGATTCCGCATCCGGCTTGAACGGCCCGTCGGCAATCGAAAGGTTCGTGTTCTCTTCGGCCCAAGCGCAAACACTGGCCAGCAGCGCAATTAAAATCCGAACTTTCTGCATGTTGGATCTCCTTTTCCCACCGATGATATCATGGGGCAAAGTGGGAGAAAATGGACATTATGGCACAGAATGATGGACAAAGCATGATGGACAATTCTGCACGCGATTTACGTATTAACCGACGTTACCGCCTGACATCGTAACAATACAGCACATCGTCATACCGCAGGAACAGCTTGCCTTGACAGAGGACGGGATGAGCCCAGGCGTCTTGCCCTTCCGCCAGCCGGAACTTGCCTGCGGTTCGGAATCCGGCATCCGTCAACTCTTGCAGCGTCATCTCGCCCCGCATGGTCAAACAGTAGAACCGCCCGTCGGCGAAGATCACCGAGCCGTCGGGCAAGTCGCCTTCCGGCCTCATCTGCGCGGGACTGCCGTTCTCCACGTCGACAGCGACCCAACCGCGCAGGTCGCCGCGGCTGCTTGACCCGTACAGCCGGCCGTCCACGCAGACCGTCCCGCCATGACCGATCTTCAGCTCTCGACTCCAGACCTGCGTCGCCGAGCCGTCGCCCAACTGGACGCCGAAGACAGCGCCAAATTCGCGGCTGGCGTTGGTAAACAGCAGCCGCCGGCCGGACAGCACAGGTGTGGTGTTGACCGTGTTTTTGGGATCCGCCTGCGGCAGTTGCCAAACCAAACCGCCCGTCTCAGAATCCACAGCGAACACATACTTCGCGCCGCCGTTGACCAGCAGCTTGCGCTTGCCCGCCTGGATGAGGATTGGCGAGGAATACGAGGCTTGTTCGCCGTCGAGAGCCGGCGTGGACCAAACCGGCGCGCCGGTGCGCTTGTCGAGAGCCGCCATCAGGCCTTTGGCCCCGGCCGGCGTCACAAACACGCGATCTCCGTGTGCCAGCACAGATTCGCAGATGCCCCACATGATGTTCTTCGCTTCGTACCGTTCCAGCACATTCACGGCCCATGCCACGCCGCCCGTCGCAGCGTCCAGACACACCAGGTTCCCGTGGGCGTTCATGTGATACAGCTTGCCGTCGTCGAAGCAGCAGGACGAACGGGCGCCGGGAAACGACTTTTTCCAAGGCTCGCCGTTCGCGGTCCTCCAGCGCGGCTGGCCCTCCAGCGTGAACGCGCTGATGACCAACTCTTTGTCGGTGTCGCCTGTGATGTAGATTCCGCCCGCCGCGACGATCGGGGACGAGTAACCCCGGCCGACGCCTGAGACTTTCCACAACAGCTTCGGCCCTCCCTCGGGCCAGGATTGCAACAGCCCGGTTTCCGCGGAGATCCCGTCTCGGCGTGGTCCGCGCCACTGCGGCCAGTCGGGCGCCGCGGAGCGGACCAGCGAGGGTGTCGACTCTCCCGAAGCCGCAGCCTGCGGCAAAGCGACCGCCGGAACGTCCGCGCCCGAGTGTCCGCCGACGCGGGCTTCGAGCCACCGCCAGGCGCGGCGGTCAAATTCGGCGGACCAGTCGTGGGCGTGTCCGTCGATGGCGATCAGTGTTTTGTCCTCGCTGCCGAGACGGTTGAAAACGGCCCAGATGCTGAAGGGCGGCGAGACGGGATCGATCAGGCCGGCATTGAACAGGACCGGGCAGCGGATGTCCGGCGCATAGTTCATCGGGTCATAAAAGGCGAAGCCGTTGCCCACAACGTCGCTGATCACCGGCGGCGCGCCGGTCACATCCATACCGTCGCATGGCGTGATGGCAGGATCAGGCTTGGGGTCACCCAACTCGGCGTATCCGTTGCAGCGCGCAACCCAACGCAGGTGCGGATGGTTCGGCGAATTGGCGATGCAGACGACCGCCGCCTTGATGCGCGGGTCCAGGCCCGCGACGACGGCAGCCAGTCGCCCCCCTTGGCTTCCGCCGACGACAACGATGCGCGAGGCGTCCACATCCGGCCGCGACGCCAGATAGTTCACCGCCTGAAGGCAGCGCAGGTGGACGTTGAAATAGTAGTAGGCCGAGGGCGGGTCGAACGTGAGATCGCCGTAGTAGCCCGGAAGCTGCGGGTACTCCTTCAGATCCGCGTCCTGCCCGTGGATCTGGAGGTCGAGCGCCACATAACCGTGCCGCGCATGTTCCAACGGCCGCGGCCGCGCCGAGAAACCCGCGCCCGGCAGCACCAGCATGGCGGGAAACTTTCCCGGCCCCGCAGGTTTAGCCAGCCAGCCGTAAACGCGGCCGCCGTCCGGACCTGCAAAGCTGACCTTGCACGACTCCACCTGCTCCGCGCGGTGTCCGGTCGGATCGTAGTCCGGCGGCAGACAGGCGTTCGTAACGTTGTAGTCGTTGATCTCTTTCGGCCCGAAGGTTCTGAACGGCTCCTCCCGTGCGTCGAGCGGAACAGCGGCCTGCTTCGCCTTCGCCTCATCCCAGAAAACCTTGAAGTTCTTTGGCCGCGTGTCAGCCACGGCCATCGCGTCGGCTTTCCACCCGAACGTGCAGATGCCGCTGACGGGGCGCTTGACGAGCGCGTCATTCGAAAGGTTCGAAAGGCCGGTGTCCAGCTCCACCCTCACATCGTAGAAGCCGGGAGGCAGGCCCGCCGTGGCGAGACGGATGAGGAACCGGTTGGCGGGAAGCGCCTCTGCCGTACCGTTGCGGAATGGTTTTTCGATCATGTTGCGGTGGAGCGTCCACCGCAGCCCCACGGAACGCAAACCGGCCTGACACTGCAACTCGATCGTGTCCCCTGCCGCAAAAAGCAGGTTCTCGCTCTGCGGGCTGCGGAACGAGAGATACGGCATTTGCGGCGGCGAGCACGTGTCGCTCCACGGACAGGCGAGATTCAGGTTCATGGCGGATACGTTTCCGGCGCACGACAGCAGCAAAGAGGCTGCGGCGAAAGCGCGCCACCAGGCGCGAGACGAATCGTGACTCTTCATTGCTTCTCCTGACTCGGCCTGCCCGGCAGACCCGTGTTGTTGAACCATTCCCTCATTCGACCGTCAGCATCAGACTCTCCGAATGACTGTTGAATTCCGGAGCGTACATGCATTGGATCTCGGCCATGCCGCTGCGGTAAACGCCCTTTTGCTGCAACCGGCAGGAATACTCGAACACGTACACGCCCTTGGGCAGATAATCGATGAAGAAGTGCGAGGCCGTGTCACGCGTGCTTTCGTAGTAGCCGAGTCCGTCCTGCCACCTGTAACCCGACAGAACGTTCACCGGTTCCGCACCGCTCGCACGCTGATCTTTCAAATGAACAAACTCCATGTCGCGGTCCACGCGCAACTCGATCCGCGTCACCAGCTCCGCACCCTGATGCAACACGCCCTGCGCCGGATTTAACACCGGTCCCTGCGCCGCATACTCTTTGACAAAGAGACGCTTTTTCAAGGCAAGCGGCGTTCCTTCGAAAGGCTTCAGATTCGCGATATCTTCAAGGTACTGCCAATGGACCGAGCCCCAGGCCACACCCTCGTCCTGCTTGGTCACCTTGACCGTTCCCATTTCCGGAACGATCTCGGCAGGCCCGAAGCGCTTCTCGTAAAAGCCCGTTCCCGCCTCGACCTTCTCGGGACTCACCGCTTTCCCCGCCAGAGAAATCTCCACGCGCGCATCTGACCCCAGCAGTTTCTCGCCCCGCAGCAGCAGCGCATAAACCGCGTCCGCCGTCGCCTTGGTCGTCTTCCAGTCCTGCGTCTGCTTCTGCTTCAGCAGCCACACCTTGCAGGCCTCAGCCGACTCCGCGTCGTTCGCCACCTCCAGAAACGCCTCGATCATCAGCGCCTGCGTCTCGATCGGCGCCCGCGCCCAGCTCCACGACAGTTCCGTGTCGCGCCAGAACAGGCCGAACTCTTCATTGACCGTCGCATACTCGCGGACCGACTTGAGGATCGCCGCCGGCGTGACCGTATCGCCCCAGCGCTGCAACGCCAGTGCCAGATGCGCCTGCGACTGCCGACCCACCTTCTGCCAGTACTGCTTGGCCTGCCCGATAAAGTATTCGACCGCCTCCCGGCTGTCCGCCCCGACCGCCACGTCCTTGAGGAAGAAGCTGCGGGCGTACAGATAGAAGGCGACCGTCGCCGTCAGATGGTTCTCCTCTTTCTTGCCGCGATGCTGAATCTCTTTATACTCCTCCGCCATCCACGCGTCCAAGCGCGGCAGCGCCGCGACCGCCAGTCCCATCTCCGTCGAAGCGCCCAGATTCCTCAGCCGGCCGAAACCCGCGACAATATAGAGCGTGATCGTGTCGCACCGGTTGCCGCCCGGGAACCATGGCCACGTGTTGTCGGAGATCCTCGCGTCCTCCAGTTTTTTCAACGTGAGCGCGCTCTCCTCTTTCAGACGCGCCTCGTCGAACAGGAGCCCCACATTGCGCCGCGCCGCGCTTTCGCTAGCCGCCTCGCGCAGCCACGGCGTCTCCTCGATCATCACGGCTTTCATGTCCGCGTTCTTTTCCAGCGGACTCTTGAGCGCGTCCGTGCCCTTCCACTGCTCGAAGACCGCGCGGATCTTCGGATCGCTGGCCGCGATGTGACGCGCCAACACATTGGCGTAGTAGCGGTTGAAGGTCTGCTCGCAGCACTCGTAAGGAAACTCCATCAGGTAAGGCAGCGCCAACACCGCATACCACGCGGGTTGCGAGACCATCTGCACCGTCAGGTTCTGATGCCGGATTGTTTTCGAGCCCTTCGACGCCGCGAGCGAAGCGAAGGTGAAGGCCTTCGTCTGCTTGCCTCGGACCGGCAAGGGCAGCGACTCCCGCACCGCCACACGCCGCGACAGGACCGGCAAGAAGCCTTCCTCTCCATCGATGAGATCGTCGGTCACCGCCACGGCCTTGTAGGTCAGGAACCCGTTATAATCCGGCACGCGGATGCGCCACTCCAACGCCGTTGAGGCCCCCGCTTCGAGCACAAAATCCTGATCCGTCTTCAGATTGCCGAGCAGGGCGTCGGCACTCTGCAGCGACGCGGCATCGCTGAACGTCAGCTTCGCACGCCCCTTCTGCGGTTTGACGGAACGGTTCGAGAGTTTGACCGCGAACACCACTTCGTCGCCCTCGCGCACAAAGCGCGGCGGGTTCGGCTCGACCATCAGCTCCTTGGCCGTCACGGCCTCGGCATCGAGGTACCCGCCGCGCAGACCCGCATCGTGCGCGAAAGCCATGAAACGCCAGCCGGTCAGCGCGTCAGGCATGGTGAAGTCGATTGTCACCACCCCGTTCTCATCGCTCACGAGATGCGGGAAGAAAAACGCGGTTTCCTGCAAATTCTTGCGGGCCTTGATGGGCTCTTCCCGCTTCGCGACCACAACAACCGGAACCGCCGCATCCGCATGCTTTGAAACTCCTACTACCTCGCCCGACTCGGACGGAGCCGCCGCGGCTGACGGCATCACTGCATCCATCGCCACAGCGCTTGCATCCATGCTGAAAGCTATCCCACCTTTGGCTGCGCGCATATTCATTCTGTCTGCCCCGCCCCGTCCAAACCGGCTGTCCCACGTGCGATACACCCATGCGTCCGGCTCGGTCACCCGCTTCCAGTCGCCGAAAAGCTGATTAAGGGAGGTGCGCCGATTCTCCAGTATGAACTCTCCCTGTTCGTCGCACCGGTTGAAGTAGCTCTCAAACGACCGAGGCCACTCTTGACGGACAAACGCGTCGAGCGAGCGGTCATACAGCGCGGCCACAACCTCTGCCACCGCCTTATCGCCCTTCATGCCGCTGATCACCGCCCGCCACGTCTCCTTCTTGCCGGGCTCCAGTTTCGAGGTGAAATGTTCCCACTTGAGGGAGAGCTGCTTGTTGCTCCACGGCACATCGATTCTGCGGCTGTTGGCATAGAGCCGGTTCTCTCGCATAAAGAGCGTGCGCACCAGCACCCCGCCGCGCATCGCCTCGGTCACGGGCAGCGCGATCTTCCGTTGCGTCTCCCCGGGCCCGCTGCGCAGCCGCATCAGCTCGCGTCCGTTCTGCTCCACAATCACCAGCGCATGGGCGCTGGCGTAGCCGCTGCCCCACACCGCCTGAAACGTCTCGCCCGGCTCCACCTTCCACGACGCGGCCTCGAAATACTCGGGAACTTTGATGTTCAACCGTTTGGCTTCGGGATCGACCACCCGCACCGTCTGCCGCGCGGTCACCGCCTTGCCCGCCGCGTCGCTCGTCTCAAACCGCACGCGATACAGGCCGGCCTTCAGCGGCTTGCTTATCGTGGCAACACCGTTCGTGCCGGTCTGCACCGTCTCGGAAACAAGCTCCTTCTCCTCCGGCCACGCTTCAGGATTCGCGGCATCGTCATTCTTATCCCCCTCCTGGCCCTTGAAAACTCTGCCAGCTTCCAGCTGCGGGCGCAGAACGCGCTCGGGCTGTCTCACGGCAGACACTTTCAGTATGCCTTGAGCTGCCGCGCCCGCGCCGTCGTGTGTCTGCACGCGCACGCCGATTTCCACGGGCTTCTGCTCCGTCTGCCACGCGTCACAGACGACCGAGGCCTGCCACGCCGTATAACCCAGCGCCACACGGCCCTCGCCCGAGCGCGTTTCGCCCGTGCTGTCGGTCACGTCCGCCGTCACCCTGAACGTGAAGACCGGCTCATCCTTCTCCGGCACTTGGGCGTCGGGCCTGGCGAAGAACGAAACCGTGAAGCGTCCGTCGCCGTCGCAGCGCGTGACCCCGTGCGCGATCTCCTGCGACCCGCTATCCGGAGCGCGGCCCCACCACCAACAAGGGAAGCGGACCTCGCGTGCCACCCGCCACGCCACCTTGGCTCCGCCCACAGGCACGCCGGAGTAGGAGACCGCGGCTCCGCTCACCGAAACCATCGCGGCCAACCGGGCGTCAACATCGGGAGGGTTTATCGCAACGTCAAACTTGGGCCGCTTGTACTCCTCCACCGAAAACTCTGATTGCCCTTGGTTCTCCACGCTGATCGACATCCGCCCCGTGCCGCGGTCACGCGGCGCACAAAAGCTGCCCGAAAAAGAGCCGTAATCGTTGCTCTTCACCGCTTGCTCGGCGATCAGCTTGCCGTTGCCGTCTTTGAACTGCACGGTGAACGCCTTGCCGCCCACCGCATAATAGTTGCCCTTCTGCTTGTCCGCAACGAAATAGACGCCTTTGTACTGAACGGTCTGTCCGGGCCGGTAGATCGCGCGGTCGGTGAAGAACGCGATATGCGTCTCGGGCGCGTCGTAACGTTCGCGCTCATTGCCTTTCCAGACGCCCTCCCAGGTGTGGGCAGACTGTCCGTCCTTCTCCGCAACCAGCAAAAGATCCCCCGACTGATCGCCGAGAATCGCGAAAAAGCCGTCCTGGTCTGTCACGATATTCTGTTCGCGTTTGTAGGTGTCCTTGCGGTCGAACCGCCACACCTGGACCCTCGCACCGGAGACCGGTTCACCTTCGCGAGCGGTCAGCACATAGCCGCCCAGCGCGTTTCCGTTGCGCGCCACCACCAGCGCCAGTTTGGAAACGCGGAACAGACCCCATGAAACCGGCTTCCCCTCTTTTTCGAACCGGCCGTCCGGCGAGGCGAAGACCGCGTACAGACCCGGCGGCAGATCGTCCGGCACACGCATGCGAGACGCATGTTCAACATAATCCGCCGTGGGGGGCAGCGCCACATCCCATGTCTTCGCGGGTCTGCGTGACAACAGCGAAATCCCGGCCTCAGCCGACTGATACTGATACCGGTTGCGTCCGGCAAACATTTCCTCAAAGGTCACCGGCACCGCGCGGAACTGCACAGCCTGCAGGTTCTTGTAGCTGATTTCCAGTTCCGGCCATGGCTCGCACCAAACCTGCTCGGAGGCGAAGGAGACCGACGGCAACTCGATCTCGGTCACCAGATTGCGGCACTGCGCCGCGCCCACGCTCTTGGGATAAGCGGCGGCACCCTGCATCGCGACCATCCGCGCCAACGTCGCCTGGCCCAACCCGAAAGCCAGTTGGGCGCGCAACGCATAGGCCCGCGTCAAAATCTCGTGCGTTTTCCACTTGTGTGCGAACCGGTCCAACGCGGCCGCGTAGCGCACATCGCGACTCTCGCCCACGACTTGATTGCGGCAGAACTGCAGCCGGTTGAGATCGATATCCGCATACGCCGAGGGGTCTTTGTCCTTCTCATGGAACGCCAACAGCTTCTGAAAGATGCGCAGCGCCCGCAGCACATGCGACCGCTGCGCCGCCTCGTCCGGGATGATGAAACTGAAGCCGCTGACATCTTCGAGCGCAGGCCCGTCCGCAGCCAACTCCACGACATCCTCAGCCTTCATGCCCGCGTGTTCGCCGAGCGCATAGAAGTCGATCAGTTCATAGGCAGCGAAGTCGAAAAGCGTGGGCCGGTACGCATCCGGGACGGTTCCCTTTTCCAGCAGCACGCCATAGTCGCCCACAGGCGTCAGCTTCAGGATCTCCTCATAGGCCATCGCGCGATCAAACTGAGCCTCGATCTCGGCCAGAATGCGTTGCAGGCTCCACGTCGCGATGTCTCCCCCCTCCTCGCCGCCTGCCACATTCGAACGCTGATTGAAGCGCCAGCGGTTCGCGTTGAAGTACTGCCAGTATTGGTGCGCCAACACCAGCTCCATGAAGGGCCTCATCGGTTCGGGCGCCGCAGTGATCTCCTCGCGGAATTGAGGGATTCCCTCTTCCGCCTTGCCGCCGCGCAGCGACGCTTCGATTCTGACGCGCTCGGCGACCGCCTTGACCGCGCACGCCCACAGCTTCTGTGCGATCGCCTCTTTCTCAATCGCGGCGAGTTTCTCAACCGCCGTCTTGGGCAGACCCTCATCCATCGCTTTCTTCGCGCTGTCCCAGGCTTTGGACACGTCCGCAGCCTGCGCACATGCCACCGCACTACACAAAAGAACTGAAAGGGTTACCATCCATTTCATGCTGGCCCACCTTACTCTTTGTTCACGCGGAAGACGCGCTTGGCCTTGCCTTCGCTGCGGGGCAGCGAGCCGGGCTTGAAGATATCGCCTTTGGGGCTGAACCCGAGCCGTTCCTTCAGGTGCTTCTCGACCAGGTAGCCGGTGACGCCTTCCAGCGCCTCGACGTTGACGCGCACATCGGTCACGCCATGGTCGTCCTCGAGGATGATCTGGTATTCCGGCAGCACGCCCGGGATCTCCATCAGCGCCTGCTCCACCTGCTTCGGGAAGAAGTTCACGCCTTTGACGATCAGCATGTCGTCGCACCGCCCCTCGATGCGGTCGATGCGCAGGCTGGTCCGCCCGCAGGCGCACCGCTCGCGGCTCACGATGCGCGTCAGGTCGCGCGTGCGGTAGCGGATCACCGGGATCGCCTCACGCATCAGCGAGGTGAAGAGCACCTCGCCCACCGCGCCGTCCGGCACAGGCGCCCCCGTGTCGGGATCGACGATCTCGGTGATGTACTGGTCTTCCCACACATGGATGCCGCACCGCGCCTCGCAGTCCATGCCGGTCGTGCCCACGCCGCCCGTCTCGGTCATGCCGTAAATGTCGAAGGCTTTAATGCCCAGCCGCGACTCCACGCGGCTCCGCATCTCGTCGGAAAACGATTCCGCGCCGAAAATGCCGATCTTGAGGTCCGGCAGCTCCATGCCCTTCTCGTCCAGCATCTCGATGATGCGTGCGGCATAAGAAACCACCGCGCCCATGGCCTTGACCTTGAAGTCGCGCAGCAGCATGACCTGCCGCGCGGTGTTGCCCGAACTCGCGGGCACCGCAAACAGCCCCGCGCGCCGCGCGCCGTGATAGAACCCGAACCCGCCGTTGAACAGGCCGAACGTCGGCATGATCTGCAGCGCGTCGCCCGGCTGCAAGCCCGCCATCACCTGACACCGGGCCATGCACTCCGCCCACTGCGTCAGATCGGTCTCGGTATAGGCCATCACCACCGGCGTGCCGGTGGAGCCGGAACTCATGTGCATTTCGCGGACCGCGGCTCGCGGCATACAGAGCATGCCGAGCGGATACTGGTCGCGGAAATCGTCCTTGGTCAGGAACGGCAGTCCGCCGATATCGTCCAGCGACCGGATGTCGCCGGGCTCGACCCCTGCCGCCGTCAGACGCATGCGGTAGAAATCGTTGTTCGCCCAGACATGCTTGACCGTCCATTTCAAGCCTTCGAGCTGCGCCGCCGCCAACTCGTCGCGGGACATCGTCTCGGCCCGCTCATTCCAAAACCGAAGTCTGTTCATTCCTCTGCTCCCAATCCTGCCGGTCCGGCCGACCCGCAATTCTAATTATGACTTAGGCCGCCCTGAAAGAATGCCCTTACGGGCACACTACAAACGGAGTGCTCTAGGCTTTCTTGCGTTCGTAGTGGCGCCGTGAGGCGTTTCCTTGCCCTAATTAGAACTGCTGTCTGCTGACTGATGCGTTACTACACAAAGCATCATTTTATCGCTTCAATCCGTCTTCGGCAATCCCGTTTTCCATCTGAAGAGAGGAACCGGAATATCGAACGATGCCAGAAATAGACCTGACTGATTGTTTTTTTTCTATCCGTTCTTGCCCAAGAGATTCATCCAGTGCTCCCAGATCAAGACCATGGCCATAGTGTCCAGTTCGCAATAGCGAAGGAGTGCCGACTCCAGTTCTCGACGGTCTTCATCGGAGACATGCATGAATTGAAGCTGGGCGTACGCCATCATGGCCGCAGCGCCGTTGGCAAGCCGTCCGTTGGTTTCCTCCGCGTAGTTGAGTTGCTCGGTCGACAATCCGAGAGCCACATCGGGCAGCATCTGGTATGGATTTGTGACTGAGCCATGCTCGTCAAACTTCACCCACGCCCAGTCACGGAAGTTGAGGCTTGGGATGTGGTCTAAAGCGCCATAAATGGGTTGACTGTATTTCACTAGCATCCCATAGGGGACTGAAAACAGGCACACCGCCCCCTATCCCCCATTGATTCATTGGGCTTTTCCGTGATTTCAAAGGCGGTTCCGGAAGCGCGTTTGCCGGCGGCTGCGGCGGGAAGGCCTGGAATCAGGGCTATTTTGAGGGGTGCTATCCCACAGGCACATTCGAGAACCGCTCAA
>JANYBJ010000263.1 GCA_025360845.1 bacterium | reverse complement strand
CTTACGTGTGGGGGTACTGAACATGAGAAAGATTCTGCCGATCGTGATGCTGGCGGCGCTCTGCGGCGCCGCGCGCGCCGTCGAGTACTACTGGCAGGGGGCCGTGAGCGGCGACCTGGGCAACACCAACAACTTCGTGCTGTCCGGCTCGTTCAAGACCAACGTGCTGCCGCAGGCCGCGGACAACCTGAACATCAACTCCTCCCTGTATCCGGTCACGAACCGGATCAGCTCCGGGACGTGCTTCTCCAAGGTCACCGGCGGCGGCACCGCCGGGACCGCCTATCTTCTGGGCGGCACGTTCACCAACGGGATCTACGGGACGTGCTGCATCAGCAACGGCGTGTTCACCGGCGCGGTCTACGGGTTCAACTCCCTGGAGAACGGCGTTTTCAGCAACACCGTGTGCGGCACCTCGGGCAAGGCCACGAGAGGCGGCACGTTTTACGGCACCGTGACGAACCTGGGGACCGTGGCGGGCGGCACCTTCAACGGCGTCCTCATCCAAAGCGGGTCGGTCTCCGGCGGCACCTTCAGCAACAGCGTCATCGGCACGGGCGGCGGCACTTCGGTTTCGGGCGGCACCTTTTACGGGTACTACTACAACTACATGGCGCAGATTAGCGGCACGGCGACGTTCTACGGCGTTGTCACGAACGGCTATCAGATTTCCGGCGGCGTGTTCAGCAACACGGTCGTGAACGCCAACGGCGGCTGCAACGTGACGGGCGGCACCTTCTGGGGCAACGTCTATTACAACGGCGGCGCCAAGGTGCAGGGCGGAACCTTCAAGGCCGGCATTATCGTCACCGGCACCGGGCAGCTGTTGTCCGGCGTGTTCAACGGGGCGTCCGGCATCACCTTTCTGGACGGCCCGGAAATGCGGCCCCTGAGCAGGTGGCCGACGCCCGAGCGGGGGATAAACGGTTGCGCGATTTTGGGAATGCCCTAGTCAGGAGGTTCTCCCCATGCCCGCACACGAATGCAGACAGGAGCGGCGGATTGAAGAGACCGGGGCCGTGGCCGACCGCTTGGAGAAGGAGATCTACGTCGGCCGCGAGGGGCGTCAGCCCGTGCTGGTGCGCGTCGACCGCTGCGAGCGCATCGTCAACGCCCTCACCTACGTTTCCACCGCCCTGCTCATCTCCGTCCTCATCGCCGCCGGCAGTCTTCTGTTCAAGGCCGTGGCTGGTGGTCATCTGCCTGCCACAACCAACGCACTCGCGCACGAATGAACTAACACATTTCTCATTCCGGTAGGGACGCATCCCCGAGGCGTCCGCCGGTCCAAAGGTTCTACGCATCAAGGTAGGGACGCATCCCCGAGGCGTCCGCCGGTCCCCGCTCTCTCTCACAACTTCCGGCCTCGCGGGTGCGAGTGCCGGGAAACGCGCCGGTTGGGTTTCTCAACCAACGCACTCACTAACGAACTCACGCACTTCTCACAAAGGAGCTGTTATGGACAAGACAAGCATGTTGGCGTATCTGGGCGGCATCGTCCGCGTGGTGACCTCGATCATAGGCGGGTATCTGGCGCAGAAGGGTCTGGCCACGCAGGCCGAGACCGAAGGCATCGCGGGCGCGGCCGTGGTGGTGGCGACGGGCCTCTGGTCCGTCTGGGCCAAGCGCAAGGCGCTTCTCGCGCCACCGCCCGCGACCGGCAAAAGCACAACCATTCTCCCCATCGTCCTATTCATCCTTCTGCCTTCATCCTTCATCCTTTGCAACTCCGGTTGCGCGGGCATGACCGAGAAGAAGATCGCCGCCGCAGGCAAGATCGCCGACAGCTACTACAACTCGGCCAACGTCGCGGAGCTCTGGACGGTCACCAGCTCCAACGGCACCGGCAAGGTGACGTTCGAGAACTTCAGCACCTTCACGATGAACACGCCGGTTCCTCCGAAGAACATCATCCCCCGCGAGCCCTCCTTCTGGGAAGGCGCGTGGGACACCGTCAAGACCCTCGGCCCCTGGGCCTTCTTCGGCTACGCCCTCGGCAATGGCGGCCTCGCCAACCACACCAGCACGACGGTCAACAACGCGGCGGTGACGCCGTAGGCTTACGATCACGCTGAGCGACCTCGTCGGCACCCAGGTCCAGAGCGCCGACGCCGGCGGCAACGAGTCCGTCAACCAGACCGCCACCCCGACAAACACCTCCGGAGTGACCGGCGACAAGTCCATCGAGACCATCGGCGAGATCGGCAAGACCACGCGCACCGGCGGCACCTCGACCGTCCTCCAGCAAGCCGCCTCCGCTGCCGGTCTCGCCGGCACCACCGCCACCGCCGAAAAGGCCGTCGTACCCGCCCTCGGCTCCGCCTGTGCCGACGGCGCGTGCGCGTTTCCCGCTTCCAAGTGATCGCGGCTCTGACACACAAGCATGAAATGCAACGGGCCAGCCCTCTGTTGAAGGACTGGCCTGTTGTCTTTGTCAGAATGAAGAAAACCTTATGCTGTTGCGAGACCTAGTTTAATCATGATCCACTTTCCGAGGACGGTAACCAGAATCCCACCGGCAAAAGCGCCAAGCACCCAAACGATTAACGCATTCCGCCGTTTCTTCCTGCGCCAATCCACCAGAGCCGGTATGCTGTCCTGGATCTGCTCGTACACGCTCAACAAGCCGTCAATGGCCGCCCGGTATTTGCCAACCTCCGCCAACAGATCTTTTCCTTTTGCGATGTCCTTGGCGCCGCGCAATTCGGCGATCTCTCGGCACGTCCGATCCACAGTCTTGCGCAGCTTAGGATAATAGTCTGGTAGCACAGCCGTGATGCATTCCTGCGAATACGGCCTCAGAGCCTTCGTGATGCGATCGCGGATACAGACACTGAACCAGTCCGCTGCGTCAAAAAAGGCCCGGTATTCATGCCCGACAGCCTTGTCAAATGACGATGGAACATAATTGGGAAGGTTTGCGTCCGCCTCCCCGTTGATACCGAGTTCCGCCGCCTTCGAGCGAATGACGTGCTCAAGCGCGTTGCGCAACTCCATGATCGGCTGGACAAAATCCTGGAATGTAGGATCAAATTCTTCTGCACACAAGAAAACACTCTTCGCGTGATTGTGGATTTCAATCAATTTTTTCCAACATTCCTCATGCGAAGAGTGTGGCATCCTCATACTCCAATCCATACGCGCATATTAGGGAAGCGGTGTGCTCAGAACCTTATTGCGGAATCGCTCAAAGTCCGAGTCCGTCCACAGGCGTCCCGTCGACACGCGCATGCTACCGCGAAAGCGCCGCCCCTCTTTCTGCGTAAGAGCGACTGTCTTCCGGGTCACAGACCTGGCCTGGGGAAAGTCTTTTCCCACGATCTCTAACCAACCTGACAGCCTCACGCGTAGCGTTCCTCTCTTAGTATACCCTGTACAAAAAAGCGCACCCAACTGTTATCGTCAATTATTGTGATATTATGACACCGCCCTGTCAACCCCCATTTCAAGAAACTTCACCCCCGCCTCCGCCCCTTCTTTTCCTCCCGTTTGCGCTCACCCATTCCGTGTGACCCTCGCCACGGCATCCGCGATTCTGGAAATTTCCGACGGTCCGCGGATCATGAGGAAGTGGCAGGCACCATCGCTGCGGGCGGCCCAGAGGTCGCCCAGACGCTCTTTTTCATCCGTGTCCGGGTTGTCCAGGTGCGTGCCTTTGTACTCCACCGCCAGGTATTTGCCGCCTTTGAGTTCGCACACGAAATCCGGATAGAACTTGTCGGTCGACGTCTGGATCCAGAAGGAGCTTTGCGGTTCCCGTTCGATGTTGCGGACCCAGAAGTCAACACCATCGAGATGCGCGATGGTGCGGGCGCAGTCGATCTCCTCGCCGTTCAGGTTGTCGATGACCTCGTAGTAGTGCTTGGGCAGCTCAAGGCCCCGGTAGCGGTTGCTGACCGGGTACTTGTTGGGATCAAACTGGTGCGTGGCAGCCGCCGTGACATAGACTGGCGCGGATGCTTCGCTAAAAAGAAGATCGTTTAAGGCCACCTTGCGGGCTGCGATGCGTAGGGTGCGGAATTTCTCCGCAAGCGTCTTTGCCAGACGGTGCCGATGGGCGGTCAATGTTTCGGGCGTGAAGCCGCGCTCGTCGATCAGCTTCGTGAGCACGCGGTTGATGTAGATGCCGGTTTCGGCTTCAGTCAGTCCGTCATGAGCGAAAGAGCGGTCAAGCCAACTGACCAGATAGCCGACCGGCCAAGAAGCCGAAACGTCAAGGAGCCGTTGCTGCGCGTCGGTGTTCGGGATGAACTCCTGCTGCAGGCGCTCGGTCTCGTCGATGTCGATCCGGATGCCGCGCGTTTCGGTCGGGATGAGAAATTCAGACAGGTTCGCGTCGGCCTCGCTCAGGCTCCATTCGATCCGCTCCTCGAGGTCGTCTTCCTCGAAGGCCCGGAACAACTCCCCATGCTTAAGCGCGAGAACCGGGATCTCGAATTTCTCGCCGCGCTGCGACGGCGATTGCGGCCGGGCCCGCGCGTGAGTGACGCGTCCGGCGCGGCGGTCACACGCGGCTGCGACGGCCGCTTTGGTTTCGGCGTCATGGAAGCATGCGACCAGGTCGGATTCCTGCGTGTCGGAAAGCGCTTTCTCGATGCGCAGGGTTTTGGCGTGCGCATCGTAGGTGACGGCGTCCACGATGGAGAGCGGCAACGGGCTGGACGGCGGCGTGGGCAACGCGACGGTGACCGGCTCGGACGGCGGCGGCATGTCAGGCTCGTATTCCAGCGCCAGCGAAGGCTCGACCAGGAGGTCGCCAAGATCCTGTTTTTCAAAGCCTGCTGCTATCAGGCCGTCTGCCAAGGCGCGGGCGGCGTCGGCGAAGCGCGTTGAGGCCACGAAGGCGTAGGAGCTGTTCAGCGGCTCGCGCACTTTGCGGCGGGCGTTGGGCATGCGCAGGATGCGGCCCAGGATCTGCTCCACCGGTCGCCCGCTGCTGAGTTCCGCGACCGAGAAGAGGACATAGGCGAACGGGCAATCCCAACCCTCTTTGAGGGCCTGCACGGTGATGATGAAGCGCACACGGCAGGTTGGATTCAGAATATCAAGATTCTCGGGCTTCTCCAGCTCTCGGATATCGCCCGTCGCGATGGCGATCTCAAAATCCTGAATGCCGAAGCTGAGCAACCGGCTCTTGACCTCCTGCACGGTGATGCTGGCCTTGTCCTTGTATTCGGGCTGCGCCTGCAAGAGCATGATCGGCCGCAGATACTCTCCTGTTTCCGCGCGTTCCTTCTCGGCTTCTTCCTTCAACTTTGCCAGCGTGCCGATGGCGTCGCCCAGGAGGGCGTCCCACGGCTCGCGGTAGCGCAGGTAGATGGGCAGCTTGATCATGTCCTCGGTCTTGAGGGCGAAGGCCGAAATGGTGACAAGCACGTTGCTCGGCGGGTTCTCGACCTTCTCGCCCTCGTAGGTCACGGTCTCGGCCTTGGTGTTCGGCGTTGCGGTGAGTTCGAGGATGCCCGAGGGGTTGAGGCGCTTGAGCGTTTCGAAGGCGAGCGGCTGGCGGTTGTTGTGCGCCTCGTCCACGATGACGAACGGCCGGCGCACGCGGAAGACGTTGGCCAAGGAATTCGGTATCACTCCATCGGCGTCGGGCTCCAGCACCTTGCGCAGGCCGTCCGGCAGGTTCTCGAAATGGTGCATCAACGCGCCGCTGTTCTCGTAGACCTTGAGCTGGCTCGTGTCCTTGCGGCGGAAGGCCTGCATGGTGGCAACGACGATGACGGTGTTGCTGTCCAGCACGGCGCGTTGGATGGTCAGCGCCTCCTCGATGTCGATGACCTCCACCGCCCCCAGTTTCGTTTCGAGGGAGACGCGGTACGGGTCTTTGCGGTCCTGCATCCGCTTGAGCGTCTGGGTGCGGATCGCGTCGCTGGGCACAAGCCAGAGGATGAGCGACCGGTCGGCCCGCAGTAGCTCACGCTGAGCCACGGCCACGGCTTCGCAGCCGACAACCGTCTTACCGCCGCCGGTGGGGATTCGCAGGCAGACATAGGGGATGCCCGGCAACTGCTTGACGGGCGAGTACGACAGGCCTGTCCCGTAGATTTCGCGTGTTACGGAGTAGAACGCCGTGGATGCGGGAAATGAGTCATGCGCCTCCTGCAGCTCGCGGCAGCGCTCGTAATAGCGGGCCAGCCATCCCAGCGACTTCTTCTGATAGTTTTTGAGTGTCATGATGTTTTGATCGCGTATGGGGTTTGGCGGAACTCGATCTGCTCGCGGGCTCGCCGCGCCTCGCTCAGGCGGCAGGCGGCGGCGTAGATGATCTTGGGGCCGCTGTGCGGCGGCAGGAGGTCGAGCGTTACTGAGGTGAGGACGTTGCCGCCTGCGGGCGTCTTGTCCTTGAGGATGCCGTTGTACAGCAGGTAGACCGCCACGCCGTTGGAGGTGACGCTTAGGAGCGGCGATTTGCTGACCCGCTCGCGCGGCAACGGCTCGCCGGTAGCCGTGAAATAGACGTGCCGGGCGAGGTCGGCGAAACGCACGGTGTCCCGGATTCTCCCTGTCTCGTCGAAAAGCGGCTCGCCCAATTCGCAGTAGCGGAATCCGCCCCCTAGGCCTTCGACCTTCTCCCCATCGGCTTTTGTGTAACCGTGCGCTACGCGGCGCACACGCGTTGCGGTGATTTCGGCGGCAATTTTTGGGTCCAGTTCAACAAGGACAAAGCGGCGACTACCGTTATCCTGTTTGTTTAAACTTAAGACAGCTTGGCCGGTTGTGCCAGAACCAGCGAACGAATCAAGGACAATTGCGGTTGGGTCGGTTCTGGTTAAAAGGTAAATGAACTGTTCAATGAGCCGCACAGGCTTTGGGAACTGAAGGACAACTTTGTCCTCGAAAATACTCCTCAAATCAGCGGTACCATCTTGCGTGTAGATTTTATCAATGATTGAAAATGGTTTCGCGCCTCTCTCTGTGCCAGATTCGTCTCGAAGATATTGCTTATAGGACACCGAAATGCCGGTTTTCGTTTTCGTAAAGACCAAATCATCGTTGGCGAGAGCGGCTTCCACACGGTCTTTGCTCCACCACCATTGCCGTTTTGGCATGAGCTCGGTTCCGTCCGGCATTCTGATTGGATAAACGAGGTTTGCCCGCCGATCCATGCTTTTCGTTGCTTCTAACGGTTTGATACGAAACGGGCCGCGTGTTGCGTACTTAGCATCACGGTACTTGTAGTAGCGTTCTTCTGACATTTCATCAGGGGGCAACCATAGTTGATCTAGGTTTGCTTTAGAACGGGCATACATTAGGCAGTACTCATGCTGGCGCACTACATATTTTTCTTTTGCGCCACCCCCATAGCTCTTTTTCCAAATCAACTGTTCTACAAAATTCTGTTCGCCGAATACATCATCCATAAGGAAGCGCATACGGTGAATCTCATTGTCATCAAGCGAAACGAAGATTGCTCCATCTTTACGAAGAAACTGCCTGAGCAATGTTAATCGGGGTTGCATCATGCATAGCCAGCGATCGTGGCGGTCGAGTGTCTCGCCCTCTTTTCCGACAACCTGCCCCAGCCAACGGCGTATTTCCGGGCTGTTGACGTTGTCGTTATAGGTCCAGCCCTCTTCGCCGGTATTGTAGGGCGGGTCGATGTAGATGCACTTGACCTGTCCGGCGTAATACGGGAGAAGGGCCTTGAGGGCTTCGAGGTTGTCGCCCTGGACGATCAGGTTACCGGTGCCGGGGTCGCCGCAGGCGAGGTCCGGCACGTCCTTGAGCAGGCGGAACGGCACCTGCATGTGGTGGTTCTCGACAGCCTTTTTTCCAATCCAATTCAGTGTGGGCATAGCGCGAAATCCGTCCAGTGTCGTTCATCTTTAGATTGGTTGAAGTTTAGCACTTGGTGCGCGACAAGGGCGAGGGAAAAACGATTTCGCTACTTCGCCTTCTCCACTGCCGCCCGCAGTTCCTCCACGCGCTCTGCGTGGTCATAGCGGGCCGCTGTCGCGTCCTCGGTCCAACCCCCTAGCCGTTTAGCCAGATCGTCCGACACCCCCGCCTCGCTCAACCGGGTGCGGAACGTGTGCCGCCACGAGTGGAACGTGTATTGGCTGTCGTCAACCTTGGCAGCCTTGAGCACCTCAACGAACGCACCCGGCCCGCTTTTCAGCTTCCGGTACTGATAGGCCTTCTCGTGCAGCGGCAAAACGTGCGTGGCCTTCGGATCATCGGCCCGCGCGGCTTTGAGTTCATCGAGCAGAATCTTGGCCAGCGGAATGACGACAGTGATGTTGTGCCGCTTGGTCTTGGGCGGCGTGTGGCGGATCACGCCCGCCTCCAAGTCCACGTCCTCCCATTTCAGCCGCGCCACCGAACTGTAACGCAGGCCAGTGTAGCGGGCGATCTGGCAGGCCAGACACCACCCCTTGCCGGCAGCCTTGGCTGCTTTCAGAAGGTCGGCTTCCTGTTCCCTTGTGAACGGCTTGCCGCGTTCGCTGTCGTTCGCCTCCGGCCGCACCATCGGCCACGGATTGTTGAGCCCGTCCCGCGTGCGCTTGAGGGCGCCCCAAACGACAGTCAGATCCCCGATGATGTTCTGGCGCGTCTTGCCCTTCGCGCCCGTGTTGGCCAGAAACGTCGCGAACGCCGTCGCCGCCGCGCGGTCGACCCGTTCCAGCGAGGCCGCGGCCGGGTAATGCTCGTGCGTCCATTTCGCGAACCGGCGCACGGACACGGCGCGGTTGGCCAGCGACTGCTTGGTCAGCTCGCGTCCGGAAGTTTTGAGCCAATCGGTATAGAGCGTCCAGACATCGTCGATGCTCGTGGCGGTGGCCTTGACCCCGCACACGGCATCCAGCATCGCGTGCAGGCGGCTCGGCTCGGCCTGCCCTTTGATCGCCATGAGGAAAGTTCTCTCGATGATTTCGGCCTTGGCGCGGTCTGATGTCTCTGTAGTCTTGCGAATCCGCTTCCGGTCCGCCGTCCAGATTTGAAACGTCCAATTCTTGCAACCCGGCTGTCTGTAGAGGGACATAATGCGACCTCCGATTAAATTGAATTAAGTTGATTGACGGTCACTATTTAACCATAATTGAGCCATAATTTACAACAAAAAAAAGACCTAAAATGAAAAACCAGCGGTCGTTATAAACCGCTGGTATTCAATAGGTTCTTTCGAATGGCACCCCCTAGGAGAGTCGAACCCCTCTTTCTAGGAGGACAACCTGATGGTGCTCCACGGCACGCGGGTTGTGGAACTCTACACGCCGGAGCACGGCAAGATCGAGACGTTCACGGTGACGCCGGACAAGGTCAGCATGGAGAACGGCAAATGGCATACGGGCGCGGTGATGCTCTGTTGGCCGCGCCGCGTTTTTCACCGGATCATCAGTTGTCCGAAAGAAGGCTCGGCATCGATCAATCTGGCGGCGCACTTTGAAGGGTTCGACATCCGGACCAATTTCAACGTCTACGACCTCGATCCGGCAACCGGCAAGAGCTGGGTGATCCGCGAGGGCCACCTCGACCAGCCCGGCTAAAGGGAAAATCGGTTGGCGGGCGCCTCCGCCGAAGCTCTGGAGCCTATTCCTTATTGGCGATCCTCTGCAGCCGCTTGAGCTGACCGGACACGGACAGCTTTTGCATGGGGCTCATCTTGTCCACGAGCAGGATGCCGTTCAGATGGTCGACCTCGTGTTGGATGGCGCGCGAGAGCAGGCCGCGGGCGGTGATGGTTTGGCGCGTGCCGTTGAAATCGGTGTAGGCGAGCGTCACCTTGTCCGCCCGCGTGATGGGCGCTCCGATCTCCGGAAAGCTGAGGCACCCCTCCTCGTTGCGCTGCTTGCCTTCGGTGGCGAGTATCTCGGGGTTGATGAGCGCCAGGGGCATGGGAATCGCGGCGTTCTCTTCGCGGCACGCCTCTTTCTCCGCGTCGTGCGGCACATCGACGACGCAGACGCTCTCGGTGCGGCCGACCTGCTCCGCGGCCAACCCGACGCCTTTGGCCGCGTACATGCTTTCGAGCATGTCCCGGACAAGCTGCCGCACCGCGTCGGTTATCTCCGCCACCGGCACCGCCTTCTGACGCAGAATCTCATGTCCGAACGTTATCACCGAATAAATCACTCAAGACCTCGCTTTCAGTCAGTAAGATAAAGAAGTCAGCCGCCGGTTGACAATGCCAAAATCACAAATACCGCTCATACTCGGAAGCCCGCAAACACCGGACGAAAACCTCCCGCTTCCCGCCCGCGACAAAATCCGGTATGATAACTCCCTCAAAAGGACTCCTTGTGATGAACGCCACCCAGGAACAACTGAATCGCCTGCTGAGCGGTGCGACGCCTTCCGCCTCCGAACTGGCCAGCCTGCTCAAGGCGCAGGGCAAGGCCCGCGACCTGATCTACACGGCCGCCGACGACCTGCGCCGCAAGACCATGGGCGATGCCGTCTACCTCCGCGGCATCATCGAGTTCTCCAACGTCTGTAAAAACAACTGCTGGTACTGCGGCATCCGCTGCGACAACGACAACGTCGCGCGCTACCGCATGGCCACCGGCGAGATCGTTGAAACCGCCAAGAACGCCAAGCTCTGGGGCTGCGGCACGGTCGTCCTGCAATCCGGCGAAGACACCTACTTCACCGCCGATATCCTGTGCGGCCTGCTGCGCCGCATCAAAGACGAGACCGGCCTGGCCGTGACCCTCTCGGTCGGGGTGCGCACGCGCGGCGAACTCGCCCAGATGAAGGCGGCCGGCTGCGACCGCTATCTGCTCCGCTTCGAGACCACCTCCAACGCGCTCTTTTCCGCCATCCACCCGGATGAGTCTTTCGAGCACCGCGTGCAGTGCCTCACGGACCTGCGCGACCTCGGCTATCAGGTCGGCAGCGGCTTCATGATCGGCCTTCCCGGCAGCACGCTGGAGATGATCGCCCACGACATCCTCTTCGCCACGCGCCTCAAGCTGGACATGATCGGCTGCGGCCCCTTCCTCTCGCACCCCGACACGCCGCTCGCCGAAAAGCCTTTAATCGAAGACCGCAGCGTCTATTACAAGACCATCGCGCTGCTGCGGCTGCTCAATCCCACGGCGCACATCCCCGCCACCACCGCCTTCGACGCGCTCGAACCCGACGGACGCAACCTCGTGCTCACGCGCGGGGCCAACGTCTTCATGCCGAACGTCACGCCCGGCAAGTACCGCCGCCTGTACCAGCTTTACCCCAACAAGCCCTGCGTGGACGAGGATGGCGCGGCCTGCGCCCTCTGCGTGCGCGGCCGCCTCGCCTCGCTCGGCCGCGAGATCGGCGCCGGCCCCGGACACTCGGTGCGCGAGCCGTAAGGACTTTGTAACATGACTGTCAACGGAAAGCCCCGTCCGCTCGGCGACGCGAACACCCTCGCGCAGCTCCTCGACGCGCT
>JANYBJ010000252.1 GCA_025360845.1 bacterium | reverse complement strand
CCCGACGGGGCTCCCTATGCCGCTCATCGCGGCCGAGGGACACCAGAATGCCGGGCGGCCATCGAGTGCTCGCGTGGGCCAGCGGGGAGATGACGAGGGATTTTACGGAACCCGTGAGTATCGTCTGGGCGACGACCTGCGGCGCATCCACTGGCGGTCCAGCGCTCGGCACGGCTCCTTGGTTGTGGCTGAGCGCGAAACCCATTTGCAGCCCACCGTCTGGATTTGCCTGGACGCGCAAAGCGGCGCCCGTTTTGCCGCCGGCGGACTGTTCGCCTGGGAACGCTGCGTGAAGGCAGCCGTTTCTATCATGGAAGCATCGTTCAGGAACGGCGCCTCTGTTGGGCTGCTGGTCCCGGGCAAGGACGAAACGTTCATCGCGCCGAAAGCGTCCGAAGACCAGCGTTGGCGCATTCTGGACGCGCTGGCGCGCGTACGCGCGGGCGGTGACATCCCGCTGGAGCGCGTCGTTGTGCAGATGGACGCGTCTGTGCGCACCGCCTTGGTGATAGTCACCGCATACCCAACGCCTGGCATCGCGGACGTAGCGGTGCGTATGGTCCATTCGGGCGCACACGTGACTGTTGTCTACGTTGAACCGTCTAAATCGGCCCCGGTTCCGGACGCCGTCATGCAGGCGATGGACGCAGCGGCCGAAGCCGGGGCCGACACATTGATCGTGCCGGAGGATGTCTGAAATGGGTCTTCTGAAGGCCAACTTGTTGGACCGGGTACGGGTAGTGAAAACCCGCGGCAAACATCAAAGTCTGGGGAAGATTTTGCCGCTGTATTTCGCGGCGTACGCCGTGCTGCTGTGCGCGTTGGGCGCGTTCGCGGCCACAACCGCAGACGAGCGGTTCGGGGTGCGCGGCCCGCTACTGGTCATCTGCGGCGGCTTCGTCAGCGTTTTCTGCCGGCGAAAGCACCTCTCTCAGAACACCGTATTCGGCGTTTTGGCGGCAGTTCTGGTGGTTCTAGTGTTCTGGGTATCCGCCGGGAGCGCAGAGCCGGTGCCGGGCCTCCTGGGACTGATCGGCTCCGAACACAATTCCGGTCCGGGAGCGATGCTCGCCTGGTTCGTGGTAATCTACTCCTTTGCGATGATCACCGAAGAGGTCATCGTGTTCTCCATAGTGCCCTGCCTGGCGCTACTGGGGCTAATGGCGAGCGAAAATCCGAACGCGGAAATTGTGGTTTATTTCCTTGGCATGGTCCTCTGTTCCGTCTTCGTTCTGGTATACGACAACATTCTCACCAGGACCCCCCCGGCAAAAACGGACGCACCGGGTTCTAATCCGGCGGACGGCGGCGCCGCGCTTCCGGGAGCGCACGATCTGCGCTCACCGTTGGCACTGACGGTGGCCGTCCTCGGCACGGCCGTGGCACTTGGCCTGGTGGCCAGTCTCCCGATTCGTATGGCCGGCAACATTATCGCGGAGCGTGCGCCGCAATTGAACGTTCCCGCCGCAGCGGAGTTTTCCGCCGAGGTTTCCAGCCGGTACATCAACCAACTCGACCTCACCGGCGCCCCGCCCCGCTTGTCAGACCGCGTTGTGATGCAAATTGCGTCGCAGCGACCCATGTATTGGCGCGCCAAGGTGTTCGATGACTACGCCGGCTTCGCGTGGACCTGCCGGCCTGATGTGCGCCCGCTCGAACAACTATCTGACGTTGAATGGCGCGTGCATGGCATACGCAGAAATCCGGTGAGTGGTGAATTGGGTGCGCGCGTGCCTCTACGCCAGACAGTTCGCCTGCTCGACCCGCCCATTGCAGGCGTGCTGGTGAGCGCCGCGGAGCCCGTTGCTGTCTTATCTCACGTAACCGTTCAACAGGATTTGGACCGGTGCCTGCGCGCCGCCGACGCCGGTTCGATGACATCGTACAAGGTGTTTTCGATGGTCTCGGTCGCCACACCCGAGCAATTGCGGCAGGCCGGTGGCACGTTTCCGGTGGGGCTCCGGGAGCTGAATACCCACCTCCCCGATGACGGCAACAGCACGCTTCGGTCCATCGCCGAAAACATTACCCAGGGCATGCATACGCAGTACGACAAGGTGAAGGCCCTGGAGACATACCTGCGGACCGATTTCGAATATTCGCTGACGCCGCCCCGAACACCACCGGACGCAGACGCGGTAACCTTTTTCCTTACGCAAAGCAAAGTCGGCTATTGCGAGGCTTTCGCCAGCGCGATGGCCGTCTTGTGCCGGGAACTAAACATTCCCGCGCGCTTGGCTACCGGCTTCGCCACCGGCACGCCCAGCACGGACCAATCAGAGGACGGCGATACGATATGGACGCTGCGCGAACGCGATCTTCACGCCTGGACCGAGGTGTATTTCCCCGGCTACGGCTGGATCACGTTCGACGCGACATCATCGCGCACAGCCCATGCATCGTGGGGCAATGTAGCGCGGGAGTACCTTCGGAATCTTCTGGCGGGAGCCACGGCTCGAACGGCTGGCCCGCTCTTGATCCTCTTGCTGCTCGCCGCGCTTAGCGTCTACATGGCGAAGTCGTTCGTTTGGGATCCAGTGCATTCCTCGACGTGGTGGAAGGCGCAACGTTCCGCCCTCCGGCCAAAGCGGTATACCCTGGAAGAGCGATGGGACGCGGTTTATGCACGCGCGAGCCGGCGCTTGCATCGCAGGGCGGGATCGAAACTGCCGCACCAGACGCCATACGAATACGCCGCAAGTGCGAGGCCGCGGCTTTCCCCCGATGTAGCTTCGGCTCTGGACCGCCTCACCCGGCTGTACGTTCACGGAGCGTTTCGACGAGTGGGGCTGAGCGATGAAGATTTCAGTGCGCTCCGGCAGTCGGCAGCGGCATTGAAACAGGCTATCAGCGACTCCGCGCGGGGCTGAGGTTTTACGCCCGGGAAGGGAACGCCGCCAGCATCTGTCGCACGGCGGCAGCGGCGGAGGAAACATTGTCGTACGATTTCAGAACGCTGTTAAGCCCGGTAATTTGAAGGACTTCCTTCACACGCGGCGACTGCGCCCCAATCGCCACGAAGCACCCTTGCTCCAGCGTGCGCTCCCACAAGGCCACCAAACCGCCGAGGCCGGCGCTATCGATGAACTCAAGGCTGGAAAGATCCATCACAAAGAGGGTGCCACCACCAGCGAGGAGACCCGTGAAGGTCTGGGAGAGGTCCGCGACGTTCATGGAATCCAGCTCGCCTGCCAGACGCACAATAATAAGGTCATCCTCCCGGTCGGTTGTGATCTGCAGTACGTCCTGGTCCATGTGCTGTCCTGTCAAAAATGGAGATCGGCTGATGCAATGCCGCTTGGATAGCATAGACAATCAGAGACCGCGCGGCCAAGTAATTCCGACAAAAATGGTCGGATATATTGACAGGGCTCATCTACTAGGAGTATGCTGATCGTGGGGAAGTGAACGAATGCTTCCCCTTATTTAGAGGGTGAGCACGGTTGGAAAAAAGCAAGACGGACATAGCCGCCCCCACGGATGCCAACAAGCCGATCCTGCCGGCCAACGGTTCGTGCCCATTGCGGCCGGGGCTGGACGGTGAGTGTCCGTACGTTCCCCTGCTGCTGGAGAAGACTGTTCCCCTCACGCGGCTGAAGCCCGGTGATGTTGGCCAAATCGTCTCCCTGTCCCCCGGACGCGCCCGGGAGAGGTTGCTGGACCTAGGCCTGACCGCGGGCACCGAAGTGGAGTTGGTGAGGTTCGCCCCGATGGGCGATCCCGTGGACGTGAAGGTGAGAGGATATCGCCTGAGTTTGCGCCGCCGCGAGGCAGACGCCGTGAAGGTGCATCCCGGGGCGTGTTCCCAAAACTGCCCCGTTGAGAACGGCTTGTGCCTCGATCCTCAGTGTCCTAGAAGCATTCCGGCAACGGCCACCTCGCGCGAGCCGATCACCTACGCAATGGCCGGCAACCCCAACAGCGGCAAGACCACGCTGTTCAACGCGCTGACGGGACTGCGGCAGAAGGTTGGCAACTACCCCGGCGTGACCGTGGAGAAGAAGGAAGCCAACATCGAGGTGGGCGGCCGCCGCGTTCATTTGCTGGACCTGCCTGGCCTCTACAGCATGAACCCACAGTCGCCTGACGAGGCGATCG
>JANYBJ010000068.1 GCA_025360845.1 bacterium | reverse complement strand
GTACATGACGGCGCAAAGCATAAACCGCCGTCACGCCGCGGTAAAGGGGCAAGGTCTGTAGCCAACCGTCTTTTGAGGCAAGAAACCCCATAAACATTGGTGTTTTTGAAGACAGGCACCCCTAAAAAACCCGTTTTCAAGATCGAATAGCGAAAGTCCGGCTAAGGTCGTCGATCCGGCTGTGGCCATACGGAACCCTCTTTGCCGAGTACCGTAAAAAACGTTGGGACAAACAGATGCGTCGGCCCACACCAGACTAACGCGCGAGCGTGTTCGGCAGATTGAAACCAAAGTCCGCAAGCAATATTTTGCAGATGAAGGTCGTTCGTTGGTCGAACCGTTCCTAAAAGCTACACGGGACATACTTTCCAATGAGTGCATCCCAACTTCGCCGGAAGCATTCAGTGCAAATCTCGATAAAGCGACAGGGTGGAAGAACACGCCTCCCCGGTGCCTAGTCAATTTTCTGCTCTGCTTTGGAGAGGTGACTTACGATGACAACTTACGTGCAGTCAGCTCGCCTTCTCTCGTTAAAGGGGATCTTCGCCAAAAATTGACGAAAGTGTTTGAAGTTTTCTGTATGGGCGCATCCTTAAATCACGAGAACATCAATTATCCGTGTTTTACGCAGTTCATCATGCGTGATGCGCGCTACGCACACTGGCAACCCTCGTTCGAAACCTACAAATATCTCGCACTGCAACTGATCAAAAAACACAAACTGCCCCTGAATAAACAACGACAGCTCAAAACATCTATCAAATCAAATGATTGTGTATTTAACAAAACTAATGATATTCCGCAACAAGGCATCAAACGCCCCAACAACAGTATAACCTCACCACATGAACGGCAAGAACCAACTTGTGTAGGCAAAATCGATACTTTGTTTTCGGATAGCTGTTACGTAACATTTAGGCGGGCATTGGAAGACGACAGTATTATGCACGTTGACCAACTTCGGCAGTTTAGTATTCTTGCCTACTTAAACAAAAAGAACCCCCGCGCCTCAATTACCGCCCAACTGGCGAACTCGGGTTAATCATAATCTTGCTCTTAATCTTAATCCGTTCTGTTGGAGAGAGTAAGATTACGATTAGGAATGAGAGAGCGCCTTATCTTAGCGTCATTCAGACCTGTCCCGAATGAACTCGGAACTCACTGTCCCGCTGTCTCCTGATCCGAATCTCATGCCACAGCCAGTTGGCGCAGACGCTTGGCGGGTATGGCGGCGAAATGGGCGTCGCGATGGACAAGCGTCGCGCCTGAAAGGCATGCGGCAGCCGCAATCAACGAATCGACAAGAGGAAGGCGGGCGGACGCTGCCGCGCTCAAGTCGGCGGCCAGACAGGCGGCGTCCAGGGCGATCGGGACGACCTCGTCGAACACGGCCAGATAATCGTCCCGGACAGTTTCCGCGTCCACGCCCGGCCCCAGTGTTTTCAGGCGGCGCGTGAATTCGGTCACGGAAACACTGGCGACGAGGAGCCGTGCGCCCGCGCTGTCGATCAGCTTCTGCACCTGCGCGCCGCCGGCCTCGCCGGTGTAATGGGCGAGCCACGCCGAGGTGTCTAACAGATAGGTCACGCCAAATCCTCCTCGCGCTCCCGCACCAGCTCATCCACCAGTTTTCGCTTGGCTGCGGCACGGCACCCGCTTCCTAACAGGCGAGCCGACAGCGTCGCGCGATCGGGAATCACCCGTACCGACAGGGTGTCGGCGGACTCGGGCGGGATCTGCCAGTCGAGGCGGTATCCCGGCTTGATGCCGAGACGCCTTCCGACGGAAGCCGGTATGGAGATCATATTTTTCGTGGTTACGGTCGTTATCATGGCAAACAGCATAAACCATGCTGATGCCCGGTGCAAGGTGGAAAAGAGTGTTCGTGGTGGTCGGGGCGGGACTAAGCGTAAGCGACAAAGTGTCCTGCTTGCGATTACGATCAGCGAACACAATCTGGAGGGCGAGCGTCCCCCGCGAGCCGCCGGTCCTAGCGTGGCCATGCCCGCTTTCCGGTCCATGCGCAAAAGCGGCGTCGCGCGGGATACCGCTTGCCGCACGCACTCCAAGACCGCAGCCGCTCATGCAGGGGACGCGTCATGCGCCGAATCGCAAAGTGCCCCGTGCGTTCCGTCGTCTTCAAAAACAAGGCTGTGGTTCGCCTCGTGGCGTGATATGATGGTTCTCAATGATGCGGAAAATGTTTGCGAAATTAGCGCGGTCGCGCGTTCAGCGGCAGGGGGGGGTGATGCGTGCGAAGCGGCATGAGAAAAGACGAGAGGTGGCCAGAGTTTCGCGTCCCGACTCCAATTACTAGTCCTCCCTCAATCGCTATCAATTTAGCTTCGGTCTGCTCAGCGATAATGGTTTTCCGTAAGTATGTCATATGATGCTGCGTCAGAAAATGTTATGTTGTAAGAATAGCCGATTTTATGCAGATGGGGTTACACCTGTTAGTGCCTTACGGCTTCGTAACAGTGATAAAAAGAACGTTGTTGCCCCCTCCCTCGCCCTCTGGGAGAGGGTCGGGGTGAGGGTTGCGGGCTCCGCCCGCGTTAGTGCCTTACAAACCAACAACAGCAATAAAAAACAAGTTGTTTTACCACGAAGACGCGAAGTGTACGAAGAAACACAAAGCCAGAGGGAGGGAGAAGGCTGTTAGGTGTTTAGGCTGTTAGGTGTTTAGGCTGTTAGGCTGTTCAACTCCTAAATTCTCCCTAACTTCTCACAGGTGGTTAGTGCCTTACGGCTTCGTAACAGTGATAAAAAGAACGTTGTTGCCCCCTCCCTCGCCCTCTGGGAGAGGGTCGGGGTGAGGGTTGCGGGCTTGCCCACATTGGGAATGAAAAACACCTTAACTTAGCGCCATTCAGACCTGTCACCCTGTTCGATGCTCGGCCTTCAGTCATTTCGTGCTTGGGAATCACTCACCCCCGAGAGCAGCGTTGCCTCGCGGTGCGACTGTGTGTGCGTCCCCGTCTTGGCCTTGCCTCGCCCCCGCCGCCCCTTCGCCTTCTCCGCCGGCAACAGCGGCGCGATGATGGACTCGTACAGCGCGAAGAGGAATTCCACGCGCTCGCGGTCGGACGCGAACGGCTCGGGCCGGTAGCACCGCTCCACGGCGCGGTCGAGGTCGGCGTGGGCCTTCGCCAACTCAGCGGGCATGGTCAGTGGGTCATAGAGGTCGGCCAACGTGGCAAGCGGGAATTTGGTGCGCGCGTCGAGCACCGCCTGCGCCTTTGCTTCCACTGCGGCCTTCTTCTTCGCGTCGCCGGTAAGGCGGACAGCC
>JANYBJ010000198.1 GCA_025360845.1 bacterium | reverse complement strand
GTTTCACTGACCACCCGCGCCCGGAGGTCGCGGGCTACCTCGCGCGGCGCATCTTTCAGAGACAAGGGGTGGCGCGCGACCTCCGGGCGCGCACCGCGCAAGATATTGCACGACAAGTCAGTGAAACAGGGATGCGCCCGGCAGGCAACGCCGAAGGGTAGCCGAGGGCAACTGTATCCCCGCGAGGGGAGCGGAGAGAAGGCCGGAAACGAAAGCGCGGGCCGACCGTACAGAGAAGCGGATACGAGGCGCGGTGCGCGGGACGAGGGTGCAACACAACCCGAAGTCCTCCAGTTGTCTAAGCGCACAACGTAAATCCGACGGCCACGCGCGGAAGCGGCAGGGAACACCCCGGGAGATCCGCCCGACGCCCCGCGAGGGGAAGGCGGGCCGCAAGGCCCGTCCACAGGGAGGAGGAAGTCAGCAGAGGGCGTAGTAGGTGCGCAGTCAGGCGAAGCTAGTGAGGCACTCCAAGGCCGAAAGGCGGAGTCAACGGATAGGCCGAGCCGCATAGCCGGCACCGAAGGCCCGAACGGTGGGCGGGGCGAACGCCCCGCAAAACGCAAAGGGTAAGTAGAGAGGATGGTCAAGGAACTGGAACGGCGGGGTCTGCGTTTCGTGCGTTACGCCGACGACGTGGCGGTCTACGTGCGGACGTCCGAGGCGGCGGAGCGGGTCATGCGCTCGCTCGGCCGCTTCATCACCGGCAGGCTCAGGCTGTCGGTCAACGAGGAGAAAAGCTCGGCCGGAAGGCCGTGGCACAGCAAGTACCTCGGTTTCCGTATCACGCGGCTCATCGGGAAGACGCGCGCCTGCATCCACCCGGACAGCGTCAAACGCCTCCGGAGGAAGGTGCGCGAACTCACGGCGCGCGACAGGGGCAGGAGCCTCGGGGCGGTTGTTTTCGAGTTGAACGGCCTGCTGCGCGGCTGGGCGGAGTACTTCCGCCCCGGCCTGCGCGAAACGCTGGCGAAAGAGCTCGACCACTGGATCAGGAGACGCCTGCGGGCGTACCTCTGGACCCTGTGGAAACTCCCGCGCACCAAGGTCCGGAACCTCGCGGAGCGCGGCGTCGCCCACGGATGGGCGGTGGCGGTCGGCAACACCCGCAAGGGCGCTTGGCGGCTCAGCAAGAACGGAACGGTATGCGCGGCCCTGCCTGACGACTGGTTCACACGCTCGGCGGGGGTCGTCCCGCTGGCCTCATTCTGTCAATAAGCGGCCGAACCGCTGGTTACGCGATCCGTACGATCAGTGGTGTGGGAGGGGCGCTCCGTAAGGGGCGTCCCTATCCCGACGGCACTAGTTTTCTAAAGTGTTTTTTCAATGTGTGCATCAGGGGACCCCTTCTCGAGTGCGGAGGAAAAACGAGCAAGCAAGTCAGCAACATCTTCTCTGCGCTGAGACTGCGCGTTCGCAGCGGTGGAGTGCAACCAGCTTTTTGCTTCAGCGACGACGTGACCTGGTACGTCGGCTATCACATCGCTGGTCTCTCGGCCGTTTGCGGCTATCTTGATGAGCGTGCGCTGTCCGTCTAGACCCGCTACCCACCGGATTCGGTCTGATACATAGGGCTCGCGCGAATCGCTGTAGTCAATCCAAAGCTCGGTCCCACTCGCGGAGATGCGGATGGCATCAAGGTGACTAAGGTCGTCTTTCATTTTGTCTCTCTTATGCGAACATGGTATTCTGCGACAGAATTAGCAAACCCGATACCACGGCGGGTATTGCTATGCGACAAGCGCCGCCTTGACAATGGCATGTTTATGATGATGTCGTGTCGCATAGCAAGGAACGCAGGGAGGTGTGCTATGCGACAGAACGATCAACGGGGCGTCTCGCCTCTGGTCACGGAACCGAAGTGGCCGGAGGGGTACGTTGCGGTGCTCAGGGAAGCGGGTGCGCAGGAGAAAACGATCCCGTACTGCGTCGGCTGGGTCAGGCGTTTTTTCGGCCGGTTCCCCGGACGGAAGAGGCGTGAGCTGGGGCGGGCCGAAATCGAACGGTTCCTCTCGGAGGTGGCCGCCGCGCCGGCCTCTAGCAACTGGCTGGTCCAGCAGGCGCGCGACTCGCTGGAACTCTATTACGAGAAGTTCCGCGGGATCGCGCTCGAGCCGCGAGGGTTTGTCCCGGTTACGGTTAGTCATGCCCAGTCTCCTGTCAGTTCTGCGCCGCCTGTCGGGGCGGCATCGCAGGCGTACCCAGCCAGCCTGTCTGTTGGTATTCAGAATACGTCTGTACAGTACTCGAAAACGGTTGTGAGCGTCAAGGCGGGTGCGTCGGCAGGGAGGCAGAGATCCGAGGGAGAAGGGAGAAAGAGAACGCTCAATGCTGAACGTCCAACGCTGAACGTTTCTATGAGCGGCGCGGGTGGCGAAGGCGCGGACAGCGCCTCACGGCGCCACTACGAACAGGGGCGAATCCGGACAGGCGGGGACGCCTTTTCTACGGGGAAATGCAACTGGGAGGTGCTGGAGGAGCGGCTGCGGGACTGCCTGCGGGTCGGGCACTACGCGTACGCCACGGAACAGACCTATGTCGGTTGGGTCAGGCGGTATGTGGTCTTCCACGGGTGGCGCAGGCCCTCCGCGCTGGAGGCGGAGCATGTCCATGCCTTTCTGAGACACCTCGCCGTCGAGGAGCAGGTTGCGTCGTCTACGCAGAACCAGGCCGCGTAAAAGACAAGCCGTGCGCGGCTTGTCTCACGCGGCAACCTGCGGTATTATTCACGGCATGTTCTATGTGTATGTGCTTTACTCAGAGCGCGACGCGGGCTTGTACATCGGCTACACCTGCGACTTGAGCCGAAGAATCGACGAACACCGCAGGGGCGAGTCATTTTCAACTTCCTATCGCCTCCCGTTCGTCCTGATATACTATGAGGCGTATGTATGCCAAGCAGATGCGCTTGGACGAGAACGGTTCCTTAAAAGCGGTTCAGGGCGAAGATACCTGAAGAAACAACTGATGCATTTCTTTATGGCCCACCCCTTGCGGGCAGCAGGCACCAAGGAGGAAGTCTGATGCGCCCAAAGAACCGCGTGGCGCGAAGCGCTCTACGCGGGCAGTATGTCTTCCCGGCCGACGACTATTCGTCCGATCCGCGCAGCGGCCATGTGAGGCGACACCACGTCCTTGACAAGAACATCCAGCGGGCGGTCCAAGAGGCGGTGCGTGAAGCGGGGCTGACGGTCCGGTTCACACCGCACTGCTTCCGGCACAGCTTCGCGACGCACCTGCTGGAGGCGGGGCAGGACATCCGCACCGTGCAGGCGCTGCTGGGGCACGCGAACGTGGAAACCACGATGATCTACACCCATGTGTTGAACAAGGGGCCGATGGGCGTTGTCAGTCCTGTGGATACGCTTTGATGGAAAAGAGGAAAAGGGCTATGGGTGATACGGTGCATGTGTCGGGAATCGGCGGGGTGGGCATGAGCGCGTTGGCGCAGGCCTTGCTGGATCAGGGTGTTCGCGTCTCCGGATCGGACCGCCTGCTGGATACCGGCGACATGACGGAGACGCTGGCGTGTCTGGCGCGGCAGGGGGTGGCGCTGGGACCGCAGGACGGTTCGGGGGTGTCGCCGCAAACCGCGCGGCTGGTGGTCAGCAGCGCGATCGAGGCGGACAACCCGGAGGTTGTGCGGGCGAAGGAGCTGGGCGTCCCGGTGGTGCATCGCGCGGCCGAACTGGCGAACCTGGTCCGGGGCAAGCGGCTGATCGCGGTGACAGGGACCTGCGGCAAAAGTTCAGTGACGGCCATGCTGGGGTGCCTCTTGGAGGGGGCGGGCTTCGACCCCTTCGTGGTGAACGGCGCGGCGGTGGCGGGCTGGAGCGCGGGCGGCGCGCGGATCGGTTCCGTGCGTAAGGGCGCGGGAGCTTGGGCGGTGGTCGAGGCGGACGAGTCCGACAGGTCGCTGATGGTGTTCAGTCCCGAGCACGCGATCATCACCAACGCGTCGGCGGACCATTTCGGGCTGGGCGAGACCCTGTCGCTCTTCGCCGCGTTCCGGGCGCGCGTCCCGGGCCTTGTGATCGATGGTCGGCAGGAGTCGGGTGGACCTGATGGCCTGCGGCTGGAGGGATGGAACGGATTTTTCACTTTCGAGGGCGTCGAATATTGCGTGCCCATGCCAGGCGGGCACAACGTCCACAACGCGTGGCATGCGGTGCGGATGGCGCGGGCGTTGGGTGCGGCGCCGGAAAAACTCGTGGCGGCGTTAAGGGCGTTCGGCGGCGTGGAGCGCCGGCTTCAGCGGGTGGGGGTGTGCGGCGGTGCGGCGGTGGTCGATGACTACGCGCACAACCCGGAGAAGCTGGCTGCGGCGTGGACCACGCTGGCCGCGGCTTTTCCGGCGGGGGTCTGCGCGGTGTGGCGGCCGCACGGCTTTGCGCCCCTGCGCAAGATGCTGGCGGATCTGGTAACGGTCTTCACACGCGTGTGCCGGCCGGCCGATACCCTGCTTTTGTTGCCCGTGTACGATGCGGGAGGCACGGCGGACCGGACGATCACCAGCGGCGTTTTGGCTTCCCAGTTGCGCGACAAAGGTGTTACAGTTAATCCGGTTCAGACGCTCATGGAGGCGGAAGCTGCCATGCGGTCCCGGGCGGTTCCGGGCGGGGTTCTCGTGACCTTTGGAGCGCGTGATCCCGACCTGCCGCGGTTGGCGGCAAGGCTTGCTGGAAAAAGGTGCGAATTCGGAAAGGGGGCTTCAGAATGAAACGGATGATCAGTGTGGCGTTGGTGTGTCTGGCGGCGGTTTGCGTGCAGGCTCAATCGTGGCAGGCCAAAGACAAGGCGCCCGAGAAAACCAAAGGCTGGCTGGACGATTTCGAGGCGGCCAAGAAAGAGGCGGCGGCGTTCAAGCAGCCCATTTTCGCGTTTTTCACGGGCAGCGACTGGTGCGGCTGGTGCATGAAGCTGCGCAGCGAGTCGCTGGACACGAAAGTGTTCGAGAAGTTTGCGGCCGACAATCTGATTCTGCTGGAGCTGGATTTTCCCCGCGAAAAGAAGATCTCGGACAAGGTGAAGAAACAGAACGCGGGACTGGCCGCCAAGTATGGCATAAGCGGGTACCCGACGGTCTTCCTGTTGGACGCCGATGGCAAGGAACTGGGCAAAACCGGCTATCAGGCGGGTGGCGGCGAAGCTTACGTGAAGCATGTGAAAGAGCTGCTCGACAAAGCCGGCGTCAAGACGACGGATAAGCCGGCGGCCGGCAAGGCGCTCTCGCCCTTTGAGAAGATGAAGGCCGAAAAGGCTGCGAAAGCGGCGCAACCCGCCGAGCAAAGCAAGTAGTTTTGGAGTGTGAGTCAGTATGGATTTTTCGTATCCGGTCGGCCGTGTGGTGGTGGGCGAAACTCAGTCGGTGCGTGAAGCGTACGCGCGGTTTAACGCGCAGCCTGTGGATGTGGTTGACCTGTGCGAGGGGGATGCCGGCTATTCTGATCGGCGCACGACCTTGGGCGGAGAGCGTTCGGTTACCGGCCCCGGGACCTTTTATGCGCACACGCAGCGCACACTGACGTTCAGGCCTTCGGATGAGCCCGGATGGTGGATCGACCGCGACGATTTAGATGAGCAGATGAAGACGCTGGTTTCGATCCGTAACGTGTGGACCTCGGCGCGTAACATCGTGTTGCGCAGCGGCAATCCCCACAACTACCTGCGCATGGTTGAGCATATCGTCGCCCTGCGCCTGGGCATGGGCGTGGATGATCTGGTCATCAGCGTCAACTCCGGCGACCCCCCGCTCTTCGACCGCAGCAGCCTCGATCTCGTCGAGGCGATCGAGCAGGCGGGGATTGTCGAGCGCGACGAGCCCGCGCGCTACGTGACGGTCAAGGAGCCGGTGACCTTCGGCGGCGACCGCGGCGACTTTCTGACCTTTCTTCCGCCGGAGAACGGCGAGAAGAAACTGCGGCTCGACTGCGCGATCGATTTCAATTCGGTCATCGGCAAGCAGCGCATCGTCTTCGATGTGACGCCCAAAAGCTTCCGGCACGGCGCGTATGCGCGCACCAACGCTTCGTCCGCGCAGATGCGGATGGTGCGGCTGTTCGGCTTCCTGATGGCCGACACACGCAACCTCGGCTACACGACCGACAACATCCTGATCCACGGAAAGAGCAGGTTCCACGGCAAGCCGCGGTTCGTGCAGAACGGCAAAGCGTTGGAGCCGGCGTGGCACCGCGCCACGCTGGATCTGCTGGCCGCGATCGCGCTGATCGACACCGGGCGTTTTGTGGGCCGCGTGGTCTCCTACCGCGCGGGCCACACGCTCGATGTGAGGGCCATTGGCCTGCTCTATCTGCATGACCTGATCTGCCCGCTGAAAAGCGTTTAACCCCATAAAGGAACACCATGAATCGAATCACCCGCTCAGTCCACACGTCTGGTCTTGTCGGCGTCCTGTGCCTCGCAGGAATGCCGATGCTCGCCGCAGAGCCTCTTGTCGCCGACAAGCCGATCCTCGTTCCCGATGCCAAGGGCGGGTTCGATTTCCTCGAAGTGGACGCCGCGCAACGGCGGCTCCTCGCGAGCCACGCCGGCAACAGCACGCTTGATGTGTTCGATCTCGACACCGGTAAACTCATCAAGCTTGTCCATACGGGCAAAGCGCAGGATGCCGCCGTGGACAGCCAGGCGGGCAAATATTACGTCGGCGTCAGCACGGAGCAGATCGTCGCCGTCGTGGACAGCAAGACGCTGGAGAAAACCGGAGAGATCAAAATCCCCGGTCCGTCCGACGCCATTGTCTTCAACCCGAAGAACCGCTGCCTCTACGTGGACAACGACGACGGCACGAGCGTCTTTGTCATCGACATGAAGACAGAGAAGATCACGGCGACCGTCACGATTCCCGAGGCGCCGGAATATGTGTTGTACGACTCCGCCAGCGACCTCATCTACCAGAACATCAAATCGAGCGACCAGGTCCTCGTGATCGATCCCGCGGGCAACACCGTCAAGGAGCGCTGGCCTACCGCGCCCGCCTCGAAACCGCACGGGCTCGCGCTCGACGCCGCAACGCACCGCCTGTTTGTCGCCGGAAACAACGGCAAGCTCGTTGTCTTGGATTCGACGAACGGCAGGGTGATCGCGACGGTGGACATCGCGGCAGGCGTGGATCAGATCGTCTTTGATGCCGGAAACAGGCGCGTGTACTGCGGCGCGGCGGGCGGCGTGATTTCCGTGGTGCAGGAGACGGCGGACGGGGCTGTTCTGCTGGGCAACGTGAAAACCGAAGGCAAGGGCAAAACGCTGACCGTTGATCCGAAGACGCATGCGGTGTGGACGGCTTACGGCGACAAGAACTCGAGCTACATTCTCAGACTCTCCGCAGCGCAGTAGCCGGCGCCTACTTCTTATCTCCGACGTCTTTGATTTCGTTCGGGGTGATAACATACTGCATGCAGTGTTTCATTTCGAAGCCGTGCGTGCATCCCTGTTTCACTTCCATGGATTTGTTCTCTTGCGGGATATTGTTGTAAACAATCCACACGCCTGACGGCGGACACGTGTAGTCGCCATAGTTGGCAATGAGATGAACCTTGCCCTTGATGCGTTTGGCATGGAAAACCGGATCGAAATAGTTCAGAGCTTCGTTATAATCGGGACGCCCCCCGCGCAGTCTGCCCAGCGTAATGCCGCCGAAATCGCAGGACCACGGCGACCAGATGTCGCTGGAAGTCACGTCGGTGTCCAGTCCTGCGCCCCACAGGCCCTGTAAGCCGCCTTGGCTTCCGCCGGTGCTCTGAATATCTTTGCCGTTCCACTCCGGCAGGGGTTTCACGTATTGCAGCGCCCGCATGACGCGCAGCGCCATACCGTAGTAATATGTCTTTTCACGGTTGGCGTTCTCCTCATTCTTGAAGCAGTAGCCGCTCAAATCCTTCTGCAACTGGTTGTAGCATTCATCATCCTTGCCGAGTTCCATGCCGTGCGCGTTGACTTCAAAAAAATCGCCGACTCGTTGAGCCAGCCGGGAGGGTTGTGTTTGCCCGTGCCGTAGCCCTGGAACTGTACGCAGGCCGCCAATGACTTTTCTTTGGCGTTTGCCGGAAGGGTCAGATAGCCGGTTACCGGCTTCGGCCCGGCGCATGTAAGTGTTGCCGCAAAGAGTTTGACTTTCGGGTTCTTGCTGGACAGTTCCTTCAGATCCGCCTTAATCGGAACATCGGCCAGCTTGGCTTTGGCGGCTTTCCGGAAGGCATCGAAATCATTCGGCTCTTCGACGGTCCGCAGTTTCTCCGGCTCCGCGCAGGCGCCGCCATCAAAGAAGATGTCGCCGCTCTTGTTGTCTCCCCAGCCGCCGGCGTATCCCTGCAGACGTTTGCCGTCCTCCCCGTAGGCGTTAACCACGAAACGGACAACATTCTTCTCAACATGGTTTCCTCCTTTTAATTCAAGTTATCAGCAGCGGTGGCCAGCGTCAAGCGTTGGCTAACTAGCTGTGACTCCCCGCATAAGTCCCCACGATTTCTACGGCAGCGGGAGAAAATCCGTACAGGACCAGCAAGCCGCAAATTATTTTTAAGTCATTACATCTTAGCACATTGTGCGGTCATCTGGCCATCAGGCCGGCGGCGATGGCTTGTCAGAACCGGCAAAATATGCTAATTACCACACGTCATTCAGCAATAAGCAGACGGCGGACCACTGTGAAGCGAGGATGTTTTGACTGAGCGAGAAGCCTTGATAGCCATGAACCGGGTATCCGGTTTGGGTTCCATAACCGTAAAGCGTTTGGGGGAGCGATTCGGCTCGCTCGCGGCGGTCTTCGAAGCCGCCGAGAGTGACCTGCTCGGCGTGCAGGGCATCGGCCCCGAGAAGGCGCGCCAGTTCGCCGCCGAACTGAAGGACGCGCGTGCCGACGACGAGTTGGACCGTGCGGCCAAGAAGGGCGTGAAGCTGGTGACGTGGGTTGACGAGGGTTATCCCGCGCTGCTCAAGCAGATCGCCGATCCGCCGCTGGTGCTCTATGTGGCCGGTTCGGTTGAAGCGCTGAGTTTCCCTGCGGTGGCGGTGATCGGCACGCGGCACCCCACGGTATACGGACGGGAGGTGGCGCGGCGGTTCGGTTTCCAGCTGGCCGCTTCAGGCTATACGGTGGTCAGCGGGTTGGCGAGCGGGATCGACACCGAGGCGCATATCGGCGCAATCCAAGCCAAGGGACGTACGGTCGCGGTTCTCGGCGGGGCGCTGGACTGCCTTTTCCCTAAAGAAAACACGGTGCTGGCGCGGGACATCGTTGTGAAAGACGGCGCGGTGGTCTCCGAGTACCCGTTCGGGCGGCAGCCGGACCGGCAGACGTTCCCGATGCGCAACCGGATCGTCAGCGGGCTGTGCAAAGGCGTGCTGGTGGTGGAGGCTCCGCTGAACAGCGGCACGCTGATCACGGTGGGTCAGGCGCTGGACCAGAACCGGTCTGTGATGGCGGTGCCGGGGCGGATCGACTCGCCGGCCTCACAGGGCTGCCACAAGCTGCTGCGCGAGGGCGCGCGGCTGGTGACCATCGTGGAGGATGTGATCGAAGAGGTCCAGGACTTGCTGACCGGCATGAAACGGGCTCAGGCGAAAGGAAGCGCGCGGACGGAAGGCGCGTCCGCGCAGCGGCCAGAGGTGTTGATTTCGGCAGAGGAGCGCAGCGTGCTGGCTTTGGTTGAGAACGAGGGCACGCCCGCCGATGTGCTGGTGCGCGGCAGCGGGTTAGATGCCGGCAAGGTCAATGCGCTGCTGATCGGCCTGCAGCTCAAGCGGCTGGTCCGGCTGTTGCCCGGAGGCCTCGTGGCGAGGCGCAAAGAGAATGAGGAAGGCGGCATGAGGAATTAGGCGTTTTTTGGATTTTGGAATCGGTGCCCGTCCGCGAGACGGGAAGAACAGAACGGGATTTTTGAGAGGTAAGGAAGCTGAAATGGGAAAGAAACTGGTTGTCGTCGAGTCGCCTGCAAAGGCCAAAACGATTGGAAAGATTTTGGGCTCGGGGTATATCGTCAAGTCCTCGGTCGGACACATACGGGACCTGCCGGAGCGCACGCTGGGCGTGGATATCGAGCATGGCTTTGCGCCGAAATACGTCTTTTCGAAGGGCAAGGCCAAGGTCATTGCCGAACTGAAAAAAGCGGCCAAGGCGTGCGACGAAATCTACCTCGCGCCCGATCCGGACCGCGAGGGTGAGGCGATCGCGTGGCACTTGCAGGAGACGCTGGCGGATTCCGCAAAGGGCAAGCCGTTCCACCGCGTGATGTACAACGAGATCACGCCGCGTGCGGTCAAGGCGGCGTTCGAGCAGTCGGGCGAGATCAATATGCACCGCGTGGACGCGCAGCAGGCGCGGCGCGTGCTGGACCGCATCGTGGGCTACATGGTCAGCCCGATGCTGTGGCGCCGCCTCAAGCGCGGGCTGAGCGCCGGGCGCGTGCAGTCGGTGGCGCTGCGGCTGGTGGCCGAGCGCGAACGGCAGATTCAGGCGTTCAACATCGAAGAGTATTGGGTGCTCGGCGCGAATGTGCGGCGCGAGACCAAGCCGCTCGACCCGTTCCCTGTCAAGCTGGTGAAGGTCGACGGCGAGAAGCCTTCGGTCGGCTCCGAGGCCTCGGCCAAGGCGTTGCTTTCCGACCTCGACGGGTGCTCGCTGCGGGTCAAGGATGTGCGGGTGCGCGAGTCCACGCGGCGCCCGTTTGCGCCGTTCATCACCTCGACGCTGCAGCAGGCGGCCTCGAGCTTCTGCGGTTTCTCGCCGAACCGCACCATGGGAATGGCTCAGAAGCTTTACGAAGGCGTGGATTCGGGGTCGGGCGGACCGGTGGGTCTCATCACCTACATGCGTACCGACTCGGTGAACGTGTCGCGTGACGCGCAGGAGTCGACGAGGGCCTTCGTTAAGGAAGCCTATGGCTCACAGTATTATCCCGAAACCCCCAACTTCTACAAGAGCCGGGCCAGCGCCCAGGAGGCGCATGAGGCGATCCGCCCCACGGAAGTGTCGCGCACACCGGAGAGCCTCAGAGGCGTGCTGGACGCGCCTTCGCTGAAATTGTACGAACTGATCTGGAAGCGGTTTGTCGCGAGTCAGATGGCCGCGGCCAAGGTCGCGCAGAAGACGGTGGAGATCGAGCCGGTCAAGCAGGGGCTGACGCACGCCTATGCGTTTTCGGCCTCATCGTCGGAAGTGCTGTTCGACGGCTTCCTCAAGGTCATGGCGCTCGACATCCGCAAAAAAAAGCCGGACGAAGACGATCCGGAGGACGAGGCGGACGAGGTCGATCGGCTGCCGCCGCTGGCGGCGGGCGATCCGCTGGTGCTGGTCGATTGGCAGAGCGAGCGCAAAGAGACGAAGCCGCCGGCGCGCTACAGCGAGGCGTCGCTGATCCGGGCGCTGGAAGCCAACGGCGTGGGGCGTCCTTCGACCTATGCGTCCATCATCGAGACGCTCAACTCGCGCGAGTACACCTCGCGCGAAAAGCGGCAGTTGGCTCCGACCGTGCTGGGCCTGGAGGTGAACGACCTGCTGGTGGATAAGCTCGCGCAGCTTTTCGACGTCGGCTTCACGGCGAAAATGGAAGAGAGCCTCGACCAGATCGAAGAGGGCGGCATCGAGTGGACCCAGATGATGGAGGATTTCTTCAAACGCTTCAAGCTGTGGATGGACCTGGCCAAAGAGCCGCCGGCCGACGCGGGCAAGGTCTCGGCCGTGTTGGCGCTGCTCGGGAACGTCACGGGCTGGGGGCCGGAAGTGCAGCGCGGTAAGCGCAAATACAGCGACGAGCGCTTTGTGGCGTCGGTGCAAGAGCAGATCGAAAAAGCCGAGAAGTCGGTCTCGGACAAGCAGCTTTCGGCGTTGGCCAAGATCGCCATCCGATATCGCGACCAGATCCCCGATGCGGAGCAGGCGTTGGGCGGGTTGGGCTTCCATGAGGTGGTCGCCAGCGACAACGCCGCGCCGAGTACCGAAGAGTCGATGCGGCGCTTCGAGATACTCAAGAATGTGCAGCTCTCCGAAAGCCAGGAGGCGTTCATCGCATCGCTGCGGCAACAGGCCGAGAGCGGACGCAAGCTGAGCGAGAAGCAACTTGCGGCGATCGACCGCATCATCACGCAGAACGCCGCGCAGATGGAGAACTTCGAGGAGATCAAGCAGGCGTTGAACCTGACGCTGACCGAGGAGGACCAGGCGCCCGATACGGAGAGCCCTGTGCTGATGGAAATGCTGGGGCAGGTGAGCCAGTGGCAGGAGCCGGTGAAGCGCGGCAAGATGACGTTCGACGACAAAATCTTCTTCACCAGCCTGTCGGATCAGTTCAACCGCAAGCGTTCACTTTCGCCGCGCCAGCGCTATGCCATGAAGCGCATGGTCTTCCGCTACAAGAGTCAGATCCCCGAGTTCGACCGGTATGCGGATCAGCTCGGTTTGAACAAGAAGGGTAAGGCGGAGAAGGAAGAGTCGAAAGACTAAGGCTGCTAGGCCGAGAATAAAGGCTGTCGATTCTTCTGGTAGGGACGCCTCCCCGAGGCGTCCGCCGGTGCGTCCAGAGTGCCTGCGCTACCGGGTGGCCCGCGATCTCCGAGCGCGGCGGACAGTTCGGGGAACCGTCCCTACCTTAATAAGCAGGGTTCATTCTGAGCGATTAGGATTACGATTACGATTACGAATTGTCCCGTTCCCTCCTAATCCTAATCCTAATCTTGATCGTAATCTGTTTGAAGTTATCGACAAGCTTCTGTCAGGGGCATACGCATGGATAAGGACGAGGACGGCTTTTATGATTTCGAAGTGCGGCTGGGCGGCGACACCCCGCCGGAGCCGCTGCCCAACCGGAGCGATGTGACCCTCGACACGGCTGTGATGCGCTTTGTGGTTTATCTCAAGGGCGAGCGCAACGCCTCCGAGCATACGGTGTCCGGCTATGTTCAGGACATCGGCCAGTTCGCCGCTTTCGTGTGGCCGGAACGGTCGGAGAAGCCGCCGTTCCGCTGGGAAATCCCGCACCGCGATCAGGCGCGCGCCTTTCTGGTGGCGTTCCACCGCAACGGCTGGACGCCCACGACCACGCGGCGCAAACTCTCCTCGGTGCGCTCCTTCTACCGCTACCTCGAGCGCGAAGGGTGCGTCGCGGGCAACCCGTTCGCGGGATTGCGCGGGCCCCGTTTGGGGCGTCGCCTGCCGACCGTGTTGGCTGTGAAGGAGGTCGAGGCGCTGCTGGCCGCGCCGCTGACGTCATTGGTCACGTACCGTGCCCGCCACGGGTGTGTTCCGCCTGCCACCGAGTATGCCGCAGTGCGGGACACCGCCGTTTTCGAAGTGCTCTACAGCACGGGCTGCCGCATCAGCGAGATCGCGGCGCTCACATGGGGTGACATCGCTTTCGAGCGCGGCACGACCGTTGTGGAGGGCAAGGGACGCAAGCAGCGGCTGTGCGTCTTGGGGCGTCCGGCCTGCGAGGCCTTGCAGGCGCTGAAGGTGCGGGCCGAAGCGCTGTGGCCCGACATGGCAACCGCCACCTCGCCCTTGTTCCTCAATGTGCAGGGCGGGCCGCTGACGACCCGCTCGATGGAGCGCCAGATGAAAGTGTGGCTGCGGGCTGCCGGGCTTCCGCCGGAACTCACGCCGCACAAGCTGCGCCACAGTTTCGCCACGCACCTGCTGGACGCGGGCGCCGACCTTCGCAGCGTGCAGGAGATGCTCGGCCACGCCAGCCTTTCGACCACGCAAATCTATACCCACGTGTCGATCGAGCGGCTCAAGGATGAGTACGGCAAAGCCCATCCCCGCGCGTGAAATCATTGAACTCTGAACGTCCAACGTTCAACGCGTAACGCGCAATTTTGAAATCCCCCGCGCTTGGGGAGCGTGGATCGTGCGCATCTCTTTATAAACGGGTCGAATTCTTTGCATGGTTTTTAGACTTCTCCGGTTAATTGTTTGAATAAATACAATTTTGAATAAATACAGAATTGTATATTGACGCCGAGACGCCGATGTAATATGATCCACAACCGAAATGAGAAATATCACAGGATCACCCGTCGAAAACGACGATTTTTTTGAACGTCCACAGGACCTCGCGCGTCTTCAGCGCGAGTTAGCGAACAAAGCAAATGTCCTGCTCACCGCTCCTCGCCGAGTCGGAAAGACCTCCCTTGTGCTGAGGCTCTGTGAACGGGAGCGCAGCGCAGGAAGAACCGCTGTGTTCATGAACGTTGAGGGCTGCCACGATGAACTTGCGTTTGCAGAGAAACTTGTGGACGGATTGAACGAGAGCGGTTTGCACCCGGAGGCGCTTAGCCGGATCTCGCTTGCTTTTAGGAAGGCGCGAAAGGCTCTGAGTGGCATGAAGGTCGGAGCCGCTGGTGTCGATATGGATATGGGAACTCCTGAAGATCCCGATCACAGCACACTCGGACGGGCACTTGAGAGCATCTTCCGCAAGATCGAGAGTGCTGAAACCCCGGTACTTCTTGCCATCGACGAAATGCCAGAACTCCTTCTCGCGCTCGGTAGGCAGGCGCAAGGAACGGAGCGAGTCAGCCGGCTGTTGCATTGGTTGCGGGCTCTCCGGCAAACCTGTCGAACCAAATTGCGCTGGATCTTCCTCGGCTCGATCGGACTCGACAGCTTCGTCGATGATCGCAGTTTGCGGAAAACGATCAACGACCTCATCGGTTTGCATCTTGAGGCGCTGAGCGATAAAGAGGCCAGCCAGTTTCTAACACGTTTGGGCGAGAGCAATGGACTATCTCTCGCGTCGAAACAACGATCCCTGATTATCAAACGTGTCGGTTGGCCTCTACCTCATCACTTACAGATTGTCTTTCATGCAATTGTCGATTCCGGCGCAAGGCATGTAGATGCCGCTGCCGTTGAAGCCGCCTTTGCCCACCTCCTACAGCCTGAGAATCTCAGCCAGTTCGACACCTGGCGGCAGCGTCTGGACGAACAGTTCGGCCAAAGCGATGCTAATGCGGCAAAGGACACTTTGCGCCATCTCTGTCAGCATCCGGATGGCCGAACACGTGATCAGATCTTGAACGCCCTCATGAGTACCCGCCAGTCCGCTGACCCTGCCGCTGTCGAGGATCAACTCTCGCGGCTGCTGCTCATGCTCCAACGCGATGGTTATCTTTTGGAAAACGATAGCCGCTACGCATTTCGATCCTTTCTGCTACGCGAATACTGGCACCGCCGAGAAATCCGATGAATAAAAACGCCCCAATCATCTCCCTCCATCAGCTCTCGCTCTACAATACTGGGCGAATGACCCCGGAGCAAGTCATCGCCGCCTTCGCTGCCCGGCGACCTGTGCTGGATCGCATCGTCGCCGACCTCGCTGCGGAGAAGCCGAAGAGCCGCGCCCAGCATCACCTCATCGTGGGCCAACGAGGCATGGGTAAGACCATGCTCCTCGCCCGCATAGCCGCCGAACTGCGTACTATCCCCGAATTGGGTGCCCGGTTCATCCCGCTGATCTTCGCGGAAGAGCAGTACGCCGTTGACCGTCTTTCGAAGTTCTGGCTGAACTGCCTTGACTCACTTGCCGACGCCCGTGAGCAGGCGGGAGATGTCCAAGCCGTCGCCGAGATCGACACTACGGTCGCCCGACTCACCGCGGTTGGTGTGCGCCCCGTGAAAGAGGACCAGCCCTTCGCCGACGAAGTGTACGCCGCCTTTGCCAAAGCCGCCCAGACCGCCGGGCAACGTCCGGTGCTGCTGGTTGACAACTTGCAACTTGTCTTCGAACGTCTGGACGAACGGCAACAGCACAGTCTGCGCGAACTGCTTATGCGCCCCAGTGCGCCGATTCTCGTGGGAGCCAGTCCTAGCCCGCCGCCGCAGAGCCAGGACTATGGCGCAGCGTTCTACGATCACTTCAAAGTCCACTACCTGCGTCCGCTTGAAGAACAGGAAATGCGCGACCTCCTCGTGCATCTGGCCGATGCCGTTCAGCGCGACGACGTGCGCCAGCGCGTACTCCAGTATCCCGCGCGGTTGAAAGTGCTGCGGCAGCTCACCGGCGGTAATCCCCGCACCACGCTTACCCTGTTCTTCCTCTACGCCGAGGACTTCGCCCCCAGCGTGTTCGGCGACCTGGAAGGCCTTCTCGACCGCGTCACCCCGCTCTACAAGGCCCGCTTCGAAGAACTCACCGCGCAGCAGCAGGTCATCACCAGCGCCATCGCCAACCACTGGAACCCCGTTACGGCCGCCAAGTTGGCCCAAGCCACCGGGCTCCCCGCCGGTACGATCAGCTCGCAGCTTGACCGCTTGGAAAAGACCGGCACCCTCGAGCGAGTCGAACTTTACGGCGAATCCAGCACCGGCTACCAGATTGCCGAGCGTTTCTTCAACATTTGGTTTCTCATGCGCAGCGCCTCCCGCCGCCAGCGTCGCGAGGTGGAGTTCCTGACGCGCTTCCTCGAGAGTTTCTACGAGCCGCCGGATCGAACGCGTCTGGCCCGGTGTCTGATGAGCGAGGAACGATTCAGCCCCGACCGCTACCTCTGGAGCTGCGCGGTCGCCGACAGCCTCACGGAGCCTGAAACCGCCGAGGAACTGAAGCGGCATAACGAACTCCTGGCTCTGCGCGAAGCGGCATCAGAGGCGCGTCACCGGATGCGCGAACTGATCGACTTCGATGCCCTGCCACCCGCGACGTTGGCCTTCGACGATCTTCGCAAGAAACTCATGAGTCTTGTCCCTGCTGGTTCTGACATCACGCCGGAAGCATTCGCCAAGGCTGTGCTCGGCGACCGCGCCATGTTCGTTAGCGGCGACCGTGCACAGCTAGCTGCTCGCTCTGGTGCTCTGAGTCAGGATGAAATTCACAGCGTTCTCGACACCCTCTCCAAGTCTCGTAAAGCTGATGTTCAAGCCTACTCTGAGGAGGCGATCGACTGGTTCTCCCAACGGCTCGCCAGTGGACAAATTCGCAACAGGCATGATGCCGAGGACTGGAACCGCGCTTTCCATCAGGCCCGTGGTAAAGATTGCATTCAGTTGATGGTGGATTCATTGCCGGATGCCTTCGGGCGCCAGCTTAGTGAGTTCAGTTTCGAGATCATTCGCACAGCAATCCAACCCAATGCCTTCACAGAGGGTAGACAGTGGTTTAACTGGGGATTTGACTTGCATGTCAAACTCGCGCGTTACGCCGAAGCCGAGACGGCCTACCGGGAGATGATTGCCCGTGACCCAAAGGTCGCCATTCCATGGAACAATCTAGGCAACTTGTTGTGCGGTTATCTCCAGCGCTACACCGAAGCAGAGACGGCCTACCGCGAGGCGATCACCCGTGATCCGAAGGATGCTAGGACATGGAACAATCTGGGCAACCTGCTGTGCGACCACCTCCAACGCTACGTCGAAGCAGAGACGGCCTTCCGCGAGGCGATAGCCATCGACCCGAAGAATGCAAGATCGTGGCTCGATCTGGGCGTTATGCTTTGTGAGAATCTCCAGCGCTATAACGAAGCCGAGATGGCTTACCGTGAGGCCATCACCATTGCCCCGAAGAGTTCAGAAGCTTGGGCGAGATTGGGAGACCTCCTCCAGGAACACCTCGATCGTTACGAGGAAGCGGATGCTGCCTATCGCGAGGCTATTGGTTCCGATCCCAATTCAACATGGGCTTTGAACAATTTCGGCAACCTGTGTGCTGATTATCTGCATCAGTTCGAAACAGCAAAAGAAGCGTTCGCGAAAGAGCTTGAAATGTCTGATGACATAGAAGTGCCCGTTCAGAACCTTATTTCATTACGTCGTGATTTTTGTGGTGATATAGGATCGGAAGCTCCACTTTTAGAACGGCTTTCAAATTTGAAAGAATTGAGAGGTCGAGATCTTTTTCATCTACATAGAGGAGTCACCGCAGCCTACGCGTTTAACTGGGGAGAAGCATGCAATGAATTCCAGTTTGCCCTCAATATCGCTGCAAACGGAATACCGCAGATTACGACGATTGGATGGATGCGTACCAGCGCCGTGCTGATACACCTCAACTACGGGTCTGAATTGATCGCCTTTCTCGATCAACGCGGCGACAATATCCGGCTGAGGCCTTGGGTGGAGGCATTGCGGGCGTTGCAGATCGGGGATCGCCGGGCCTTGCAGAACATCGCGCCGGAGATCCGCGTCACCGCTGAGGTCTTCTACGACGGCATCGAGCGCCGGTTGCTCAATCTTCCTGCAAAGACACGCCGCCGCCCATGATTCAGTCAAAATGTAATAGTGCCTGCCCCCGCGCTCGGAAATCGCGGGCCACCTGGGTGGCGCGGGATCTCCGAGCACGCCGGTCAGCGGAACGGGTTGACCACGCGGACGGTGTCGTAGATCTGTCCGTCGCCGAGGTCTTCGCTGTACAGCACGGCGCAGTGGGCTTTGCGGGCTGAAGTCAGGATCAGGGCGTCCCAGAAGGATATCTGCCAGATGAGGCTGCCGTCGATGGCGCGGTTGATGTCATCCATGTCGATCAGCACGGTTTCCATGTGCCGGAAGGAGTGAATGATCCTTTTGGCCTGCAATGGGTCTACTCCCATTTTGCGGGTCACGGTCACGAAGAATTCCTGCAGCACCTGTGTTGAAACGCAGGGGGGCATGTCCTTCGAGACCTCCTTCAGGAGGGCCCGGGCCTTGTCGCGTTTGGCTGGTTGGTCGGCATCGCAGGCATAGGCCAGAACGTTGGTGTCCAGAAAGATTTTAGGCACGGTAAAGATCCTCCCGCTTCCACGTCTTTCCCCGTGACCGTCCGTGCGCGGCATCCATTTCTTTGACACAGTCAGCGACCCAATCCGTCCGACGCTCTCTCACCACGCGCGCGAGCAAGTCCCGTATCAGGGCGTTCAGCGACGTGTGGTGTTCGCGGGCGTACTTCCGTCCCTCCTCAATCAGCCTCTCGTCTACAGCCAACGTCAGGTTCCGCATACGATCATCCTCCTAACACGTAATAAGGTAACACAGCATACGTGTTGGTACAAGTAGCAAGGGTTCCCGGATCCTGCTCGGCGCGTGATTGTTTTGTCATAGGCCGCGCTTTTTGGTTTAATAACACTTCTTTGTTACCCGTAACCCGTAACGTGTTAAAGCAACCTAAATCTTTATGGAAAAGCATTACGATCCGCAGTCAGTCGAGAACAAGTGGTACCAGTGGTGGGAGGAGAACGGCCATTTCCACGCCGACGCCACGCAGGGCGGCGAATCTTACAGCGTGGTGATCCCGCCGCCGAATGTGACGGGT
>JANYBJ010000195.1 GCA_025360845.1 bacterium | reverse complement strand
CGCTGATACCCGCTGCCAAAAACACGCCCCTGCCTCCGAGACCAGGCGGGGGACCTTTGCCATGCTATTATTTCCGCACACCTGTTGTGGTCACGAATGCCGACCAGGCCGTGTCTCTGAACGTTAGCCATCTGATTGATGACGGTGCGGTCTTTTATTTGAATGGCGTTGAGATTCAGCGGGTGCGCATGGATGCGGGAACCGTGGTCAACTCGACGGAGGCCTCTTCAGCCCCGCCGAGCGGCGACGCAACGAACATCGAAACCTTTTGCATCTTGCGGGGCTTAGGCTTGCGCGCGAATTTGGTGGAGGGCACAAACGTTTTGGCGGCACGGGTGCATCAGTACGGGACAAGCAGTTCCGATGTGATTTTCGGGGCGCAAGTATCGGTCGTGCAAGATCCGGACCTGGTCATCCACTTGATCCGCGGTCCTTACCAGCAGGTGTGTACGCCATCGGGCATTGTTATCCGGTGGCGTACAGACCTGGAGGAGAACAGCCATGTGACGTACGGTACGAGCCTGACGAACATGGACTTGGTCAGCTCTGACAGTGCGCTTGTCACCGAACATGAGGTGACGTTGACCCATCTGACTCCTGACACGCTCTATTTCTACTCCGTCGGTTCGGATGCCCGCGTGCTTGCCGGGGGCGATGTGACCTGCACCTTCCGGACGCACCCGTTGTCGGGCCAACCGAAACCCCTGCATATCTGGGTGACCGGCGATGCCGGGACGGCCGATGCGAATGAGCGGGCCGTGGTCAACGCTTTCGAGTCGCTGAACGGAACGAACGTTGTCCATGCCTGGCTGCAACTCGGCGACAATGGGTATAATGAGGGAACCGACGCGCAGTATCAGGCTGCGATGTTTGACATGTGTTCGGCGCGTCTGCGGCAGACGACCGTGTGGACCACACTGGCAAACCACGAGACGTACTCCACCGATTGGAACGGCCTGTACCCGTATTTGAATATATTCACGATGCCGACTCTCGGCGAGGCGGGCGGCGTGGCCAGCCACACCCAATTTTACTATTCGTTCGACATCGGCATGGTCCACTTCATCTCCCTCGACGCGACGGAGTCGAGTCGGGAACCGGATGGCGACATGGCGAACTGGCTAAGAGCTGACCTCGCCGCGACGACCAACCGATGGCTGATCGCCTTTTTCCACCAACCGCCCTACACCAAAGGCTCGCACGATTCGGACACGGAGATCGAGCCGATCGAGATGCGTCAGAACATCGTGCCGATCCTTGAGGCGGGCGGCGTAGATCTCGTGATGTGCGGCCACAGCCACAGTTATGAACGCAGCTTCCTGTTGAACGGGCACTATGGGCTCTCCACCACCCTGACAGGCGCCATGATCCTGGACAGCGGCAGCGGGAGAGAAGTCAACGGAGTCGGCGCGTACATCAAGCCGGAGAACGCGACCGGCACGCCCATTGGCAACCAAGGAACGGTCTATGTGGTAGCGGGCTGTTCCGGCAAGACGAGTGGCGGCACGCTGAATCATCCTGCGATGGCTGTCTCGTTGAACAAACTGGGCTCCGTTGTTCTGGACATCACAACGAACAGGCTGGATGTGTCCTTTCTGCGCAACCTGGGAGCGAGCAGCCCGACCAACGATTCGTTCACGATCATCAAGGCCAACTACGCGCCGGTCGCGAGCAACCGGATCTACAGCGTTGCAGCCAATGTCACCACGAATCTCCTCTTGACGGCAGACGATGTGAACCGCAACCCGATTTCCTTCTACGCCGTTGGGAACTTGCCGACAAACGGGCTGGTGTCCGCCTTCGATGCGGCTGCCGGGATACTCACATACACTCCCGCACACGGCAGCACGAACAGCGACAGCTTCAGTTTCAGGGCCTCTGACGGAAAACTGACCAGCCTTCCCGGCGTCGTGACGATCCATGTCCAGCCGCCCGTAGACTCCAACGGCAACGGACTGCCCGACGACTGGGAGACGCGATACGGACTCACGGACCCCTCTGGCGATCCCGACCGCGACGGCGTGAGCAACCTGGACGAGTACTGGGCCGGCACCGACCCGAAAGACGCCTCCTCTTGGCTGAGGCTGACACAGATCACTCAAGGCACGTCACCGTTCCAGGTAACCTGGTCCTCTGTAGGCGGCACACGCTATCGGGTTCTCTACAGCGACGGGGACGCTCAGGGCGGTTTCAACGGTGTCTTCACGCCTCTGCCGCGGGCCGTCGCGGAAGAGATGGACCCCCATCCCTCCGGGACTCCGGGCACCCTGAGTTTCACGGACGATTTCACGTTGACGGGTTTCCCGCCGCCTCACGGCTGCCGCTATTTCCGCATCTCGGTCGTGCGGTAAATGCGGCGTGATTGTTCCCGTCCATTCGTGCTAAAATCCCATGTGTTCATTTGGAGGAAATCGCACGGATATGAAGCGTACACGGATTAAGGAGCTGTTGGGAACTGAACGTCGCGGAGTCCAGGTGGCGGCGGGCGGCTGGGTACGCACCCGGCGCGACTCCAAGGGCGGTTTCTCTTTTGTGGAGATCAATGACGGATCGTGTCTGGCGAACCTGCAGGTGATCGCACCCGGCACGCTGCCGAACTACGAGGCTGAGATCCTGAAGCTTCACCCCGGCGCGTCGGTACTGGTCGAAGGTCTGCTGGAAGCCTCCGAGGGTGGAGGACAGACGGTCGAACTCAAGGCCGGCACGGTCAAGGTGCTGGGCTTCTCGCCGCCCGTCGATTATCCGCTGGGCAAGCAGAAGATCAACTTCGAACGGCTGCGCGAACTGCTTCATTTGCGGGCACGCACCAACAGCTTCGGCGCCGTGGCGCGCGTGCGCCACACGCTGGCGCATGAGGTCCACCGCTTCTTCCACGACCGCGGGTTTCTCTACGTACACACGCCGATCATCACGTCGAGCGACTGCGAAGGCGCGGGCGCGATGTTTCAGGTGACCACGCTCGACCCTCATGCGCCGCCGCGGTGTGCCGACGGCACGGTCGATTACGATCAGGATTTTTTCGGTCGGCGCACGGCCCTTACGGTGAGCGGCCAGCTCGAAGGCGAAACCTATGCCTGCGCGATGGGCGACATCTACACCTTCGGCCCGACCTTCCGCGCCGAGAACTCGAATACGCGGCGGCACCTCTCCGAATTCTGGATGATCGAGCCGGAGATGGCCTTCGCGGATCTGGACGACGACGCGGAGTTGGCAGAGGACTTTCTGCGGCATCTCTTCAAGGCGGTGCTGCAGCATTGCGGCGCAGACCTGCGCTTTTTCGACCAGCGGATCTTGCCGGGCGTGCTGGCCCGGCTTGAGCGGCTGGCAGAGGCACCCTTCGGACGCGTGACCTACACGGAGGCGATTAAGCTTTTGGAGGCCTCGGGCAAAGCTTTCGAGTTCGCGCCGTTCTGGGGCATGGACATGCAGTCCGAGCACGAGCGGTATCTGGCTGAGGAGGTTTTTAAAGGTCCTGTGGTGGTGACCGATTACCCCGAAGCGATCAAGGCCTTCTACATGCGCCGCAACGATGACGGAAAAACCGTGGCGGCGATGGACGTGCTGCTCCCGGAAGTGGGTGAGATCATCGGCGGCAGCCAGCGCGAGGAGCGCTTGGATGTGTTGGAAGCCGCCATGCGCGAGAGCGGGCTAAACCCCAATGATTACGGGCCGTATCTGGACCTGCGGCGCTACGGCAGCGTGCCGCACGCGGGCTTCGGCCTGGGCTTCGAGCGTCTGGTGCAGTTCTGCACCGGCATGCACAACATCCGCGACGTGATCCCCTATCCGCGCGCCCCGCGGCTGTGCTGATCACCCGCCGAACTTGGTCATCAGCGCGCGCGACACCGCCACCGGCGAACCGTCGCTCTCCAACAGTTGCGTCACCACCGGCTGCGTGTCCCCCCACAGACCGGCGAACGCCGCCGACACGGCCTGACGCACGTTCTGCGGTTCACCGAGCCTGCGTGGCACCGCATAGGCCTGCGCCAGCAGCACGACCGCCTCTTCGAGCGGTTTTCGCGCCGCATCGAACGACAGGCTCGCGAGCAACTGCCGCGCCCGGCGATACGCCAAAGCCGCCTGCCGCCGCAGTTCCGAGACCCGAGACTTCTCGCTGTCCGGCGCCGGCTTGGGCTGCGCCAATCCGTGGCCACGCAGATAGAGCGTGCGCACCGTATCCGCCGGTTCCGTCAACACGCCTCGCGTGATCAACCGTTTCATGGTCTCATGGGTGGTACGTCCCACCGCTTCGATAACCGGCACGCGCCCCCGTTCTTCAAAACCAAACCACTCGGCGCACAACCGTTCCGCGCACGCCGCAGCCTTGCAGAGGTCCCCGTCGGTCACAACCAACAGCACCGGTTGTCCCGATCCCGCACGCCGCCTTTCGCACGCGACAAGCTCCTCGCCCAGCCGTTCGGACACAACCGCCGCAAACCCCAGTTCGGGGTCGGTCGTCCGCAGCACGTCGAGCGACGCGTGAGGCGCAGGAGTCACGTTCTGCGGCACACGCACGACCGTTTCCAACTGCCGCAGGAACGCCTGCCGCCCGGTCCCGATCGATTGCCCGTCGAGTTCGGATGCTCCGTCCAACACGCCGTCTGCAAGCGCGCGCTTCCGGGCCAAGGTTTCCACCATCCGCGCCTCGATGCTCTCCTCCGCTACGAGGTTGACCACCGTAACGTTGCGCATCTGATGCTTGCGCCACGCGCGGGCCACACGCTGCTCCAGACGCGCCGGGCTCCAGGGCAGGTCGCAGTTGATCACCACGCTCGCCTGCTGCAGATTGAGCCCCAGTCCGCCGGTGTCGGTTGACACGAACACGCGGCAGGCGGGATCATTCTTGAAGCGCAAAATCTCGTTCCGCCGCTTCTGCTGCGGCACCGAGCCGGTGTGCCATGCGAAATCCAGCCCCATCTGGCGGCACAACTCCTGGACCAGCAGGAGCATGCGCTCCCACTCGGAGAAGATCAGCACCTTGACGCCCGGCGTGGAGAGCGCGCTCTCCAGCAGGTTCTGCACCTCGTCCAGCTTAGGGCAGATGCGGCAACCCTCGTCCAAAATGAAAGGCGTGTCGCACACCATGCGCATCATCGACAGCTCGCGCTGCAAACGCTCCGACTCCGGTTTCGAAAGCGCATGCGTACGGGCCTGCGCCACCAGCCGCGCCACGCGCTCTTCATGAGCCGCGTACCGCGACCGCTGTTCCGGCTCCATCGTCACAAACACCGTGCGGTCCGTGCGGTCGGGCAACTCTTTTTCAACCTCCGCCTTGCGCCGCCGCAACAGGTAGGGCTTGATGCGCTCACGCAGATGCTGAAGGTTCTTGTATCCCTCGGGACGCCCGCTGGCGTTCAGCACATAGAACTCTCGGTTGAAGCGGAAGAGCGGCCCCAGCACCTGCGGATCGAGAATCGACATCAGGGAGTACACTTCGTCGATGCGGTTCTCCAGCGGCGTCCCGGTCAAAACAAATGCGTAGCGGCTCTGAAGCTGTTTGACCGCCTGCGCGGTCTGCGTGTCCCAGTTCTTGATGCGCTGAGCCTCATCGAGGATCACGCAGTCAGGCTTGAGGACCGTATTGATTAAAGAGACATCACGCAGGATCTGCTCATAGTTGGCAAGCGTGAAAAAGGGAGCCTGTTCATAGGCGGTTTTGCGTGCGCTGCGTTCGCCGAAGACGAGTTGATACGGCAAGTCCGTGAACAGCCGGATCTGCTCCTCCCACTCGGCCTTGAGCGAGGCGGGCGCCACGACCAGCACGCGGTTGACTTTGCCTAAGCGCTTTAGCAGTGCCGCCGCCGCGATGGCCTGCGCGGTCTTTCCGAGGCCCATCTCGTCCGCCAGCAAAGCGCGTTCGGTGAAGGCCAGATGCAGCATGCCTTCGCGCTGATACGGCAGGAGCGGCAGTTTGGTCTCATTTGCCGGATACTGACCGGAACGCACAAACTGCTCGTACGAGCGCCGCAACCGGATGCGCTCCTCGTTGCGGGACTGCCGCTCAATCCAAGGCCCGACCTCCTGCGATACGCGCACCAAAGGGCGGCTAGCCTTGTCAAACGCCGCAAGGATCTCCTCTTTCTGAAACTCGGGAAGCGCCAGTCCCGTGACGTCGAAGAACACGCGGAGCGCATTCGGCAGCATGTTCAGATTCCGCTCAACCATCAACCGCCCCGTTGCGACATCCGGCACAAGGTCAATACGTGGAGAACCTTCGGACTCCGCCTGCCGCATCGCCTCGGCACCACTTCGCAGCCAGCGGAGCACGCCTTCGACATGCTTGCAGGTGCCCAATCCGTTGACCCGGAAATCGACACAGGTGCAGGAGCTGACCAGCGGCTTAAGGCTGCGCACTTCCACCTGATAGGTCTGTCCGCTCGCGGACACGACCTCAAAATTGGCGAACACGGAATGCTCCGGCGTCAGATTCCGGAACCGCATCGTCTCTTTGGCGGCCCGCAACCTGCGCCGGTTGATTTCGTCCTGATCGGTGGTCCGCCAGTTGCTGACCGGCGGCAGTTCAAATATCCGCTCACTCGGCATTGGCGTGTCCATCGTACCTTTGACGTCTTTAGGCGCAACAACCCCCGGCATCAGGCAGAACTCAAGATTACTGCTCCAGCCAGACGCGTCCGCGGAAGAAGCGGCGGTCGGCGTCTTCCGTCCGGTTG
>JANYBJ010000176.1 GCA_025360845.1 bacterium | reverse complement strand
CACGCGTCAAAAATGTGCAATGTCATTTTCCGGGAATCGGCGACTTTTCCCGGTCGAGATCAGGAAGTCCAAGTCTTCGAGTGAGCAACACTTCTGAGTGTAGTAATCGGCATCAAGAATGGCACTGACCGCCTTATCGACAACACGGTAAAAGATGTCCGCTTGTTCTTCAGGTGTCGAGGGTTGGCAGACATAAGACAGTCTCGGAAATCTCAAGCGGAGTGATCCGCTGAGGCCCTTGATAAAGAACCTCACCTGAATCTCTTCAGACAAATCGTCACATCTCACGTTAACATCAGAGTCAAATGACTCGATCTTAACCTTGCTGTCCGAGCGCACCTCTTTTAGCCGTCCAGTATCTGGCCGAATGTACTTTCTGCTTTGAAAGAGCGCATGATCAATACTCCTGTATTCCTCACCGGAGGGGTCTGAAAAACGCACCATATACAGGCGGTCCACAAAACGCACGAAGCACAAATCGCGCAGTCTTTCCAAGTCAAACTGCCGTTTCGTCACAGCGTCTTTGGTGATCCCAAGAAAAATGCGATTAAAGTCCTCAAGCCTTTCATCAGTGATCCGCCGCCCGCCGCCTGTCGTTGTGAATCTCACCAGACCGTTCTCGTCCTTGAAATACCTGATGTTCACAGTATCGACAATGGCGTCCATCCAGTTGTACCAAATGGGTCGGCGGGTATCGTAGTCGTAAGCCCGGATTGACAGTTTGTCTTGAAGCCCCAAAACAACGGTGCACTCCACCTTGGACGGTGATGGACTTCGATGAAACACGCCGAATCGGATCTGCGGAGTAAGCCACGCGCTTTCCAAGCCGTCGTTTAGCTTCTCATAGTCAAACGGCACGGTTGTCTGATAAGACTGGATCGTGATTTCTCGTTGATCGAACACCTCGTCGGAACGCGGCGGAGTGTCGACGCGCTGGATATGCTGCTTCGGGTCATACTTTGCATGCATGCCATCCCCCATTTACTAGCAGTCTTGTAGATCAACATATTGTTGTTGGCAAGCGCTCTGCATCCATCTTTTTTCGCTCGTTGTCATCCCAGGGTGCAGGTCTTGCCGCTCAGATCCTCAATCCACAACCGCCTTCAGGAACGCATCGGCGGTGTCCGCATAGAACTCGATGCTGATCTTCGTGGCTAACTGGTCCGGCAGATCGAACAACTGCCGGCGCGCGGCAATGGGCATAAGCAGGGTGGACGCACCCTTCTCAACCGCCAGTTCCGCCACAGCGACGGCGTTGGGAAGCATCTCCACCGACCCGCCCAAGTTCAACGCCCCGACCACGATCAAACCGCCCTTTGTGCTCCGCTCGATGAGCGCCCCGCACAAAGCGATCAGCACCGCGAGCCCAAGACCTTGGCCCGCATTGTCTGCGTCCATGGCCCTCAGTTGAACGGAGAACTCGTGTGCCCGCGGATCACGGTCGCCGACAAGCTCCTTTGCCCGTGTGTAGAGGTTCTGCTCTCCATAACGGACGCTCTCTCGAAAAGCCGGCGGTACAGGCGCATTCAATATCCGCACGCCGCTCCCGGGGCCGACGGTCGCCTCGATACGGTAGAGCGCCGGCGCTGCACCATTGCCTCCCGGACTCACCGCCCACACCTGCCCCGGCGGCAGCGGGTCGCTCTCGATGGCCTGATCGCTGTGTTGCTCCGGCGTGGAAACAAACTGCTCCACACCATCCACACCCATGTGGAAACTGAAGTGCGTGTTGCGGAACTCGGTCTTGAGCAGACGTTTCTGCTGCTCTTTAACCCGCCGCCGACTCTCCAGGGCCAGTCGCACAATGACCTCAAGATCCGCATCCGGAATCACCATCGTAGGATCGGGATAGAGCAGCTTGATCAAACCGCTGACCGTCTTGCTGACCGCCTCGATGTCCCGCCCGCTCAATGCGCCGCCCCAGTTCACCCGGCCCTGGAGTGCCCCCAACCGGCTTCCTGAGCGTAACCGGTTCCAGCATTCAGCAAGAAAGTCATTTACCAAGCCGAAATGCGACGTGAGATTGTCGCGCGGGCTGACCTTAGGGAACTCCCATCCCGGCACAAAGGCATGGATCCGGTCCATGAACGCCGTGTCGTTCCGCATTTCCGGCGGCAAGGGACTGAGCAGATGCCCGATACGCTGCTGCTGGTCCACGTCCACGTCAAAATTGCCGACCATGACGATTCCGCCGAATCCCCGGATGCTCTCCTTGCCACGAGAGAACTCGCCTGCCGCCATGTACCCTTTCATGATGTTGACGCCGTCCTTCTGGTCGAAGGATATACCGGCGACTTCGTCAAAGCAGACCACATCGTACAGGCAGACCAACCCTCGCTGCCCGTTGCTGTTGTTCACGAACATCTTGGCCACGGTCGCCTTGCCACCGGAAATCAGGTGCGAATAAGGGGATATCTGCTGAAAGAGATGGCTCTTGCCCGTCCCGCGCGGCCCTAACTCTACCATGTTGTAGTTGCGCTCCACAAACGGAACCATGCGCAGCACCGTCACCCACTTTGCGCGCTCTGTCAGTGACTCCGGCTCCAGCCCGATCGAACGGATCAGGAAGTCCATCCACTGCAGGAGAGTGAACTGTTTCCTTCCTTCCTCCAGCGTCGCCAACACGTCGGGCTTTGAAAGCTGAATCGGCCGCAGCCCGTCTATCGCGAAGGGCCTTCCGTTCTTCTCCTGCGCAATCGCCGCGTCATAGGTCAGCGTCACTTCCGCATAGAACCCGTCCGTCAACATGCGCTCGTGTTCATGCACCAGCGCGTCACCGATCCTCACGTCACGGATGCCCAGACTGGGCAGCTCGGCCAGAAAACAATCGTTCTTAGCGTCGAGACGGGTCTTCACCAAGTCGATCAGCTTGATCGACCCCTTTTCCCGTGCCCGCGCCTTAAAAAGCTCCTGTTCGCCGCTCCGGACCGTCCGGTCCTTCAGTTGGCGCTCCACGATCTGAAGACCCTCTTCGATCTCCTTCTCGTCTGTGGTCGCGCAGTAACGGCCTAGCAGAAACTCCACCACATAAGTCGGCACCGGATACAGTTTGCTGTATCGCCGCACCAGATCCTTCCGCACCAGATATCCCTGAAAAGCCGATGCGCCCAACTTGTCCAATGTGTCCAATGTCATGCTCATGCTTCACCTCCAACCATTGTCGCCTGCTTGCATACCACGCGCCCTGTCGCATCCATAATAACCACAGTTGTCGCCGATCCCGCGAGCGTCTCGTCTTCCACGAGCAAACCGGCACGCCCCTCGGCGTCGATTGCTTTAGGGGCGCAGATGCCGGACTTCGAGTCATTCGCCTTACTCCGCAATCCGGCCGAAAGCCCCGGAGCCGCCGGCAGGATCGTCACGCGGCAACGCAACCCCAGCCATTGCACGCTTTCTATCGAAACCACAACCGCTTTGCCCTGTGCCGGATTGGAGAAAACCAAGTCCGGCGTCACACATTCCTGCAAACTCAGCCCGCCGTGCGCATACTCGCTTCCGGCCATGAAGCAATATGCTCCCGGCGCATAGGCCACCGCTTGCGACGGGTCCCAGAACCAACCCGCAGTCGGCACATCGGTGGGGGACCCCTCCTTGATAACGGCGCAACGCGCCCACTTGCACTCCGTCAGATATTTCTTCATCGGCACGCTCGGCAAACCGCCGGGCATCAGCAACCACCCGTGATCGGTCACAACGCGCACGCGCTGCCAGCCCGCATCCAGCAGGTGCATGACCCGATCCAGCAGAAGGTCCACTTGCTCGTCGATATGACCGGCAAGTTTCCCCTGAAGCTTGTGACCCAAAGCGTCAAACTCCCCGCACTCGGACCAGGCGCGGGCATTCTCAGCCGCAGCTTGCCCCCCGTCTAAACCGTGCAGCACCTGATACCCCTCGCCGGCAACCCGCTCGCGGACGCACGCGGCATTTACAGGCTTCCCCGTATCCGAGAGCACCGGACAAAAATCCGCGCCCGCCTGCTGACCGATAAAGGCTGCCGCCACCGGCGTCACCGCGGGTTTCGCCGTCGGCGTCACGCTGGGAACCGCCGCCCACCGATAGCCTTCCGTCGATTCGATCTGCCGCTCGTGCGCCTTTGCCAACAGCCGCTGCGCCACGTCATACCGGAGACCATCCGTGAAAAGCACGCATTCGCCGCTGTCGGCGGTCACAAGCCTGTCTTTAAGCCCGGTGATTTGCGGCAGAGGCGACTTGGCGACCGCCGCTTGGAAGTTCCTTGCCGTATCATCCAGCCATCCGAGGTAAAGCGCGCGGATCGCCGCGTAGACCGCTTCCTGATCCTCCGCCGCCTTGACGCTCGCCATCGCCCGCAAGACTGCGTCATCGGCCCGGTAAACGCCCTCTACGTATACCCGTGCCATCATGTCAGGCGTGTCGCCCCCAAGCGGAGCCACCGTCGTCTCCGCCAGCGTGTTCAGGTGCTCCAGCGCACCGGCCAACGGGCTGAGCCCCATCCGGGCCCAGACCCACGACCGCCGCTGCCCGTGGTGAGCATTCAGTTCGAGGATCGCCTTGCGCGCGTCAGCGGGCGTCTTTTTCTCCAACCCCTTCAATGCCAGCCGCAGGTTCGACTCATCCTTCTCGTTCTCGTCCGGCCAGGGCTCGCGTTCGAACAGGAGCGTCGATGGCTTTGAGCGGCGCAGCGCCTTAGGCACCCCCGTGTACAATGTGGGCGACTCCGTAAACCGACGCCAGGCATCGGCCCAGGGGCCTTGCCGCAGGCCGAGCCGCTCCGCCGCCACGATGTCGCCGTCACTCTCGGGGTCAAACGCGTATTCCTGTTGGCAACGCGACTTGAATGCCGGCCAGCGCCCCGGGTCCCACTCCTCCCGGCAGCAGGCGGCGTCGCCGATCCATAACAAGAGGTCGCGCACCGTATCGCCAACCATCAGCTTATCGAAATCCTCGGCCTCCAGCCTGTGGCCTCGCAGCGCCGAGATCGGCGTCGTTGCCAGTGCGTCCAGCGCGCCCAACATCGACTGCCGCGCCTTGTGATCCCGCGCCACATCCAAACCCAGCCCGCCGTTTTCCGACACCAGGAAGGCCTCGACCGTCCAATCCTTGCCGTTCACTTGGGTCCAGACAACCCCCCGGTATTGAAGTTCCACCAGCGGCTTAAAATCATCCGGACAGTCTTCGGGAGATCGCAGCGCTTGCCGGCTCACACCCGGCAGATAGAGCACCGGCACTTTTCCGGCCGGAACCTTCGGCTCATCCAAAGTCCCTTCGATTACACACCGCATCCAGATCGCCGGCCCGGTCCGGGTTTCCGGCTCGAACGGCCCCAGCGTCAGCAGCTCCGGCATCAGTTCCCGCAGCCGCGCGGCGATGGGACGCCATTCGCCGTCGGCGTCGGTCCACACGACAGCCGCCGGCGCCACCGCGTCGCCCGAGTTGAAATGGGCGGCTTTGACCAGCGAGTCTCGCACGGCTTCCAACACCGTCGACCCCGTTAGTTTAGATTTGTTCATTGCATCCACCCGAAATACTCGCGGATCAAAGAGACGAAAGGCTTCCCATCGCCCAGGCAGTCGCCCAGATAAATCACAAGCGCCTCTTCCTGGTCGCCCAACGCTGCCATCTGCTTTCTCACAGCCCCCAGCCAGTCTTTCCGCCGCCGACAGAGACGACGCGTGTTCAGGTTCAGCTCGCGGATCATGTAGGCCGCCCGTGTCGCCTTGTCTCTTGGCAATCCAGGCGTCACCCGCAATTCGCCGTTCTCTTTACAGGAGAAGTAGCTTCCGCAGTCCATTTCCGTCGGCTTGATGAATAACGCCGGGTCGTATTCGTTTAAGCGGAAGTGCCCGCAACTCCGATCTCTCTTTGCAAGGTATTTCAACTCTCTCGCCTCGATGCAACTCAGCACCAGATTGTCGAAACGGAAGGTTCCGGCATGGTCTCGCGATTTAGGAACCACATGGTCAATGTGTGAACCGTGCTTCGCCAAAGTCTCCTCACAGTAGCAACATAGTCCACCGCGCTGCGCCGGCGTCATAGCCGCAGTCACTTCGCCTTTCCCGGCGAACACACCCCACGCCGCATCGGAATCCGCCGGCGCGGGCTGTGCGCGGTAAGCCAGTTGGAGCAGTGGGGGCACCACTGCGGGGTGTGCTACCGGTATCATTCCTTGCCCTCCCCCGATTTCCGGGTTGCCCGCCAGCGGGCGATCACCAAGTCGGCCAATTCGACTTCCTCTGAGCCAGCCCCATAGAATTCCTCAACCTGCTGACGGAGACCTTTCGCTTGAGCCGAGTCGATATCGCCGTTTTCGATAAGTTCGCGATACTTCTCGAGTGTCTGGCATGCCTCAACCGGAGGGCGCGAATTCACACTCATCACGTCCTCCAAGGCGACACGGCTTTCGCGGCCAAATGCGTCGCCGACGGGACGGGAGGCTTGTGTTTCTCCGCCGTCAGCATCCAGCAGTCGGATCATGTCTCGATGAACAGTTGTAAGAACCTGCGGACTGTGCGTCGTTAAGATAAATTGGATTCGAGGAAAGGCCTCGCGCAGGGACTGAATTACAACCTGCTGCCACTCGGGGTGCAGGTGCATGTCAACCTCGTCAATGAGAACAATGCCAGGAGTCATTTGCGCGGCCTCGGCACGCAGATGTGGATTCAGTCGGACAATGCGGTAGGCAATATCCGCTACCACGCCGATCATGTTCCGTATGCCATCGCTCAGACTATCGACAGGTAGGTCGCCATACTGTTCGTGAGAAGCCATCACCGCAGATTCAGCAGCCCCATATCGGATGTTGCCCCAACCGGATGGCCCCAATGCCTTGTTTACAGCCTCACGAACGCCAACCAAATAGCCGCGTATCTCGTCCAGTATTGAGGGCTGATCTTTGGACTCGTATTCCGCTTGATGGAGATTCCTGAACCAATCCTCAAACATCTTATAGTTTGATGCCGGCTCTAGAGCATCGGTGTAACCGCGTGTTCTGGATGTCGACTCTTTCCGCTTAGCTTTCGTCAGGCGCATATGCCGCCAAAGCCGACCGGTTCCATAATAAGACACGTGTGGCAGAATAACGTCCTCATGGCGGCGGACGCGCGATTGAAGCTCCTTAGCCCAGTCACGCAGATCCGTCGCTTCAGCGAATGTCGTGTGCGATTTTGCCGAAGCAAGTTCTCGCCTCCATTTTATTTCCCGTCCGTCAAGTAGCCCGGACGCTTCAAGCGCGACAGGGTATTGCGGCTCCATTTCCTTGACCTGCCGATTTGGGTTCTGGATGAGCCTCACATCGTCGATTTCAAAGTGTTGGTCCAGTCCCTCGTCAAAACCACCCACGAAAGGACCAAGCGCAATGGCAATGGCATCCAGTATGGCGCTCTTGCCGCCACCGTTGCGAGCCACGAGCACAGTGCACTCCGGATGGAAATCAACATCGAATCGCTCGAAGCACCGGAAGTTGATCAATCTCAGCGTGTCTAACCTTATTGATGCGTTCATGTCGTATCTCCTCTGCGATCCTCACCGCACTTAGCGGTGAGGATCTCTCGCGTTTCTCTTTTCCTCAATCGTTAAATGCACATCGTTCACACGGTCCCCGGTGAACGTCTTGCCGTCCCAAAACCACGGGAACTCCTTTTTGTCACGGTGCGGTTCACTGCCCCGGTCTTTTTCCCATTTGATTTTTGGTTTAACCCGCAAGATGCCCGCGCCCTTTTTGCCGGCGGGGATGTCGCTGGCCAGAAAGGGCCGGATATTCATCCGCACGCCGTCGTTGATGTCCGGTTCCCACCCGATAGCCTGTTTCGACAGCGGCTTCCAGCGGACGAAGAGGTCGTACGGCGGCTCGCCCTCGATGATCGCCTCCAGCCGTTGCTTGAGTTCCAGTGCAGCAGCAAGACGCTCCTCAGCCCCGGCCTCGCCGCGCTTTTCGCCGTCTTTCTGTCGCGTAATCCAAGCGCCCAGGTAACTGTGTGTCAGGTTCTCAAGCGTCTTGCGCCCCTTCGGGCCGGCGAGCGTGTGATAGTTCACGATGGCGTGGAATCCGTCCCGCTTCCGCCCGTCCCAGATGTGCCAGAGGAATGGGCGCTGGTGAAACAGCTCGCAGTGTTGTTCGAAGAAATCGTTGCGCAGCCACTCGTCAAAGTCATCCGCGTCCGAACCGGTCGCGCGGATCAGTTCCAGTTCCGTGCCGGGTTTCCAGTCCTTGCCGTAAGCTGCCGCCAGCAACTTCCGCAACCGCTCCGCCGCCGGTTCCTCCCTGTTCACCGAGGGAACGCACACAATGCCGTCCGCGTCCGCCAGTTTCTCCAGCCCGTCAGGGCCGAGGGCCGGACAGTCGGGGAAACTGGAACCGGTCTGCCGCGGCCACTGGTAGCCGATCAATCGCGCCACTGCGACGTGCAGCGGCTTGTCAGAACCAACAGGGTGGCCGTTGAATAACCACTGCGACGGATCGCTGGAGAACGGCTTCGGCAGCCCGTGCGGGTACTTCTCAGCAGCAACCTTCTGCCAGTGCGCAAGGTCGAAGGGTACTTTTACTAACGTACCCGTGCCCGGCTGCAATGCTGGATTCAACTTCCGCACCTCCAAACAAAATATTCTACTGGAGCAAAACGTCCAGATGGCGAGCAAGTCCGACTCGTTCTTGGGAACTATTACGGCCGTAATTTTATCATGCTTCTCGCCGACTGATAGGCAAGTGTTCAAATCGTTCATCATGTTGACAACAATTCCCCGGCGTTGCCACGCACCATGCCCCTGTATTCTTGCCTCTGACGAGTTAGCCAGTGGCCCGATTCCCTGTTCCCATTTTAGAACTGCCCTCGCGCCGCCATAAACGTCACCACCATCGGGTGACCGCTGAAAGAAATTCCACTCTATAGGAGTCCGAGGAAACTCCCAAAACATATGCAAAAATCGCTCCGAATCACCTGTCGAAAGTCCTTCGACACTAATTGCAATTTTGGACAGTGGTTCTACACCAATTTGCGCATCAAAGATGATTCGTGCATCCGGATTCTGAAGCTGGGCCTTTTGATTAAGATTAAGAAGCTTCCCCGAAAGCAATTCAAGACGCTTAGTTACTAGTGGCTTCTCAGTAACATCAACACCTACAAAAGCTTGATCAAGTGGCGGCGTTTTGTTGCTTGCACAATAAAGCGCCACGTTAACAACTTCCCCTCCAATTGTTTCAAAAGCTCCTGGACCAAGCCTTACAACGCAGTTCCAGGTTTTCGTCTTGAGCAAGCCATTACGAAAGAGTTTGTAACCTAGTTGAGAAAGCAGATTTTGAGGTATAACCAAAGCCACACTTCCACAAGAAACACAAAACTCGTGACTCCTTTCAACAAAACATGTTGCTAAATCAGCCTTCGCTTCGGTGTGCACTCGTTCGCAATATTCCATTAGGATCACATCCTGCTTGCCGCGTCCAAGGTAAGGCACGTTGGTGGCGACGAGCGTGAACTGGCCTGCGAGAATTTCAGCAGCCTTGGCAAGACCGCGTGCGGTCACGGCCATTTCATGCGCGGTGTCGTCTTTGGTTTCCTGTGAAAGCGCTTTTTTCAATAGAGGCTGAAGGTCGTGAAATGCAGCAACAAGCAAATCATCATCGGAGTGCGGATTGATGAGGCTACCAAGGATCGGGGCTTTCTGAAATAACTGATACAACCGTTCCATACCGCGCTGGAGTTTCTCGTCATTTCCAGCTAAGTTCAACCATTCCGCCTTTTTGACATTTGGAGCCAGCCCAGAACAGGCCAGGTTCATCGCTGGCAGAGCGCAATGCCCCACGCGCCGCCACGCAGCCAAAGCGAGATTGAAGGCGGCGATCTGCGTGCAGCGCGGATCGATCTCCAACCCGAACAGGTTGTCGCGGATCACCGCCGCCACCGCCGCCTTCTCCGCCAACTTCTCCTCGGCCATGCGCAGCGCGAGGAGCCTGACGAACATCGCGACTTCGAAATGTCCGCTGCCCATACAGGGATCGAGGCACTTGAGTTCTTTCGCCGTTCTGGGCCATCCGTCAAACGTGCCTGCCGCCGGACGCCATCCCGCCTGCTCGTCCTTCACAAACCGCAGGTATCTCCACTCGCACCCCGGCAGCGCGATCAGCCGGCGGCATTCCTCCTCTGTCTTACAACCTTGAACCTTGAACCTTGAACCCTGAACCGCCGCGCAGCGGCCCCACCACCACGCGCCCAGCGTGTTGTCCAGCAGGAAATCTACCATATAGTCTTCGGTGAACAATTGCGTCACGGACGGCAACTCATCCGCGCCGATCTTGTTGCCGGCCTTGTTTACGTCCTCTTTTCGTTGTGACTGCCAGAACTGATAACACCAGCCGAGGCTGTCGCTCGCGGTGAAAACCTCTGTCGTCAGACCATCAAGCAGTTGCTCCAACTTGAGTTGATCCTCGCGGGCAAGGGGCACTTGCAGCACGGGATCATCCGTCCTGAACATCTCCGGCAACATCGTCTGCGCGCATCGCCCGGCGTATTCCCATACGTCACCACTTCTGACCTCTGACTTCTTACCTCTGACTTCTGATTTCGCCAACTCCTTGCACTCTTCCAGCGTGATCGGCGTGCCCAGATCCGGCGGAATGAGCAGACTGCTCTCCGCCAAGTAACGCGCAAACAACATCCGATGCCAATGCTCGTAGGCGCACTCCTGCACCAGATGCTTGATGTCCAGAGTTCCCTTTGCGTCCTGCACGTCGCCCAGTTGCCGGCCACGGGCTCGCAACCGATTCCGCAAGTCTTTTTGCTCCCGCGTCATATGCCCATACGCATCGGGATGCTGCACCGCCATGGTCTCCAGCGCCGCCCGCGCCGCCTTCTCCGCCAGGCTCCGCGCGGCAACGCACGTCCGCTCCAGTTTATTACGCAAATCAGTGGATAGAGTTGACATAAAACATCCTCATACTGAAACGAGACATGTGCTCCAAAACTCTTTGTTTGTAATGCTGGCAGGAAACTTGTGTTCCTCCTCAAAACGCTCGTAAAAAGCCACGTCCGAGCATTGTTCCAAGAAGTCTCCCAAAGCATTGACTGCTGCTAACGCATCAGCAACACGGGTATGGGAAGACTCAATGTGTACTTTTCCCGTGTCTTCGTCACACGTCACTTCTTCGACTTCTTCTGCTTCCCTCACGTCATCCCATTCGTCACTCTTTGGTTTGTAGTCATCCCCCCGTAAAGACAAATAGATCGCCCTGCGAGTAGCATACGCCACATACTCAAGCTTCGTTTTCGCCTCATCGCAAAGCGTTTCGAACACCTCATCAGCATCTGAGAATTTTGTGGTGACAGCTCGGACCTGCTCCTTGTCCTTGCACTTTTCCAAATCGGCAACATGAGTTTTTAAAGACTGAATTTCGGTATCACGATGTTTAATTTCGTCAAGTGCTAATTGGTATTGACTCTTGGCGGCCTCCAGTTGCTTTGCGGGAACACTTGTCGGTTTCGGCAACTTTGCCAACAAATCGGGCAACTCCTCAAGAAAAGAATCCCGCTTAATAGTCCAAGTGGATGTGGGGACTTCGCAGCCAATAGTAGACTTAATCAGGTCACGGAGTTCGTCCAAATACGACTCGTCCGTAATAATGCCAGCCTGCGTGACAGCCAATGTTGCCTTTAGCTCGCTCTTCTTGAGAGGCGGGACTACTAGTGGAAAATTGGGCAATCCCATGCCCCACACGGCACCCAGCTCGCACAAACAGAAATGGCTTTCGAAGAAGTTTTCACTGAGCACGAGAATGACCAGTTTAGGCTTTTGGATTTCTTTTTGAAGGTAGTCAATAAAACTTGGCGTGCCTGCGGGTATACCCTTTCCTTCAAGCGAAGTGCATAGGATTACGTTAGGATCGACAGCGCACCCGTTTGTTAAAAGATCGACGAACTTGTCAACCAGCACCTTGTCTTTAGATGTGTGACTCACGAAGATTTGCTTTTCACGACTTGCCATACATACTCCCTCGGTGTCATCCAAGTTTCAACTCTTCATCCGGCTTCCGCACGGCCACCATCTTCACCTTGCGCTTAACCACGTCCACCAAAATGCCATCGGTCACCATCGCCGTCACCCAGTCCTGCATCTGGACCTTGCGGACACCTAACGCCTTCGCCAATTTGTCGACGCTGATGGGTTTGTCCAAGGCCCGCAGGATCAGCGGCTTCACAACGTCCAAGACGGTGCCGGCGACCAGCCCGTTCGCCGGCGACACAGCGGGCACGGACTCTTTGACAAGCGCAGGCACAACCGCAGAAGGTTGTTTCGTCGCCTTCACGTCGGCAAGCTTCGTGACAGCTTGCGGGGTCGCCAAAACCGGCAGTTCAGGTGCCACGACTGCGCTCTCCACCGGCGCGGCCGTTTGACTCGTCGCACGCGCGACGGCCTCGCGCAGATTCCCCGTCAAACCGTCCGACGGGAACGCCCTTGCACCCTTTTTAAGCAACTCCAGATTGCCCTTTGGCACCTTTGGCCCCGTTCGCACGAACACCGGGAGACTCTGCTCCCGCTTCAGTTCCTCGACAGCCCCTTCCCAGGTTCCGCCCTTGTTGTAGTCGGAGCTTACGACCAGCCCGTAATCGGCTAAGGCATAGATCAATTTGTTACGGCCCATCGCGTTGCCTACGTTGAAACCGGCTTCGGGATGGTAGGGGGAGATCAGAAGCAAACGCCCGTCGGCCAGAGCGCGTCGCGCCTCACGCTCCACACTCCGCCGCAGCAGCGTGTCAGCCAGCACGCCTAACACGGTGCCGCCGGCTTCCAGCGCGCTCGCCATCGCGACCTGATCAACGCCACGCGCGCCGCCGGAAACGACCGGCATTCTCTCGCGAGCGCAGCGCTCTGCCAGGTCGCGGGCAAAGGCCTCGCCCTCGGCGTCCACATCCCGCGACCCGACAATGGCGAAGCCGCCGCCCTGTAAAAGCGCACGGTCTCCCGCGCCGAACAGAATCGGTGGGGCCTTATCCTTCAGGTGTTCCCAGTACCGCTTCGGGTATTCGCGATCACTGCGACAGATCACCCAGATGCCGCTCTGGTTCCACCGTTCGACGGCAAACCCCAGCAGGACGCCGCGCTGCAGCAGCGCGCGCAGGCGTTGCTCATCTAGCCCGGTTTCCTTGGCAAGCAGCGGCACGTGCTCAGGAGAAAGCAAGCCGGATGGCCGCAGATTTTTACCCAAAAGCCACCTTACCACCAAGGTGTAGTCGCGTTGATTCAACGGATCCGCGCCGCTTTCGCCGCCCAGATATCCGCACAGCAACAGGATCGCTTTTGCATCTTCACTCATCGTACCCATAGTGCACCTCAATCCATTCGGGGAGAGTTCAGGGCCAGCGCCATCGGGAACACCGCCGCACAACCGGCCTGCCGCAGCAAGGCCGCCGCCACGGTGAACGTCCATCCGGAATCCGTCATGTCGTCAACCAGCAAGCAAGGGCCTTCAGGCACAGCATCAGGATCCACCGTGAAAACGCCGTCGAGGTTCTGAGCCTGCTTGAAGCTGTTCTGCATCTCCTTCTGGGGCGGGTTCGCCCGTGCCTTCTGAATGCAGGGATGAAAGGGCAGTCCCAATGCCGCCGCAAGTCGTTCGGCGAAATTCGGCACTAACTCCGGGCGGTTCAACGACGGAATGCAGGCCACCCACTGCGGCGCAGGGTCAGGCCTCCATTGCTCGATCATCTCCACGCACGCCCCGACAAGTTCATCGTCGAATCGTCCGGTCTCGTACTTGCCGTCCGCGACCAGCCGGCCCCAGCCGGCGTCACGCCACAGGCTCAGGGCTCGCCCCTCCTGCGCCTGCAAGGCCTCGCCGATATTTCCGGAAAACCCGTATGTCGGCATCGCGCCGCCGCTCGGCCATTTCTTTCGGGGTTTCAACGGCTGATGGCTGCGCCTCAGGAAAATCGCCGCGCGGTTCGCCAAACCATGATCATAATCCGGATCAAGAATCGGTCTTCCCACACAGCCGGAGCACTTTCCGCAAGCCGCGGCGTTCGGATCGTCCAGCGCCCGCGCCAAGAACTCCATCAGACAACCTGTGTGTCCCATGTAAGCCTGCATCTGCTGTTGTTCCGCTCTGCGGATCTCGGTGATAGCCTCGACATGGCCATGATCGACGCGATAACCCTGGGCCGCGGCGGTCACGTTGTACTTGGATTTGATCTTCGTGATAGGAGACGGCGTCTCAACAGACATGTATTTCAGCGTCTTCTCAAGTTGCGAATTTTTCAGGTTCAATCGCGACTCTAACTGCGGCACGGAAAGTCCGCCATCCGCATTTTCCAGCGCTTCAAGTATAGACTCGATGTGCTCTTGCGGCGGAAACGCATTGCGCATGAAGAAATCTGCGATCCGATCATCTTCTTCGCCATGCAAAAGAATCCCGAAGGCTTCGTTTACGGCCCGTCCAGCCCGCCCGACCTGCTGATAATAATGCACGACCGAGGCAGGCCGCTGATAATGAATCACGAATTTCAGATCCGGCTTATCGAAACCCATACCCAGCGCGACCGTTGAAACCAAAACCTTAAGCTCATTATTGAGAAGCTGGTGTTCCAGCTCTTCGCGCCGCGACGTGCCTTCAACCTCGTCTTCCACATCCGCATGATACGCCTTGGCGGGGATATCATTGCTCCGCAGCCACTCGGCCACCCGTTCGGCATCCCGCTGTGTCAATGTGTAGACGATGCCGCTGCCACGCAAGGTGGGTATCGTTTGTGCCAGCCACGCCATGCGTGCGGCGGGACTGGGCATCGTGATGTTCAGTAACTTGAGGCTCGGTCGAACGAGCGGTCCCCGAACGATTTCGATGTTGTTTCCCAATTGCTCGGCCACGTCGCTCACGACCCGGTCGTTTGCCGTGGCCGTTGTCGCAAGCACAGGAATGTTTCCGGGAAGATTTTGCAGCACGCGCACGATCCGTCGGTAATCGGGGCGGAACTCGTGACCCCAGTCCGAAATGCAATGGGCCTCGTCGACGACAAACAGTGCAACGCGGTTCGCGATAAAGGCGAGGACATTCTGACGGAATTGATCGTTTGCCAGACGCTCAGGCGACACAAGCAGGATGTCCACTTGGTTGGCCTTCAATGCAGTCTCGATTTTTTCCCAGTCGCTAGGATTGGTGCTGTCGATCTTCGCCGCCCGAAGGCCGATCCGTTTTGCGGCTTCGAGTTGATTACGCATCAGCGCTAACAACGGAGAAATGAGTAGCGTCACGCCGGCGCCAGAGTCCCGTAGCAAACGCGTCGCGAGGAAATAAACCATGCTCTTGCCCCAGCCGGTCCGTTCTATGACAAGTAGTCTTTTCCGAGCCAGAACCGCCTGAATGCTCTCCCATTGGCCCACCCGAAACTCCGCATCCGGTCGGCCCAGCGCGGTCCGCAAATAGTTGAGTGCTTGTTCTCGCATGGTGCCTCCTATCCGATCACAATCGGCCCCTTCTTCAACCTCGCCACCAAGCCGGTTTCCGTTTCCGCAAGCCACGCCTTCACCTCGTCCGCGGTCCTCAGCGTGCCGCTCTTTAACGTCACGCTCTGCGTCTTCGGTTCCAGCAACTTGGCCACCGCCAACGCCGCCTGACGGAATCTCTCGGGAAGGGCAGCTGCCGTCGCCGCCCACACCGGCAGAGCTTTCTCAGAAAGGGAGGCGATCAGGGCCGCATCGTTACCCACATCAAGCTCGCCCACTTCCACGATGTCGGATTCCCTCAACACCCGATCCTGATCGGGTTTCTTGATCTTCTTCCAGTTGGCGTTCTCGGCCAGCAATTCCATTTCGCGGTCATAGGCCGCTTTTGTGGCCGCATGCGCCTTTTTCAGCGCGGTCCGCAGCAACTTCACCACTTTGTCGTGGATCGGCGGGACGGGATCGCCGTCCTCCAGCAATCGCCGCTCATTGCGGATAGCATCGGCCTCTGTTTGCACATCGGTCACATCAGGCAAGCCCTTGGCGTGGTCCAGAAGGTTGCACAAGGTGACCCACTCCGGTTTCCGTTTCTCAGCGCACTCGGCCAGGTCCCGCCAGTCACCCAAGTCTTTCTTGAGGCCGTCGTACTCATTAAGCATACCCGCAAGCATTTCATTGCCCGACAATGCGCGGATCGTGTCGAGGTGCGGCGTCTTCGGGCATGCCGGCAACGGCGCATCGCCCCCGGCCTTGCCGGCCAACCCTTCCATCACGCCCAGAAATTGTTCCCCAAGGACAAGGAGTTCATCGTCCGGCTTAAACTTGAGGCCGGCATCCTGAAAGAGTTTGCGCAGTTTGATCTTGCTCTTCACGTCGATGGCCACGGTTTCTGTGCGGAAATCAGTGACCGAGACTTTCGCCTGATCCAATTGCCCGGCCGTCAACACCGTGCCTTTATACATGGCACGCACATGGCCTACGGTGTGCAGGACAATGAGCGCCCCGTCTATCGCGTCGCGAGGCCAGCCGTTGGGTGTCGATTCGAACTGGTCGCGAAGGTCCTTGCCCTTCTTGCCTGCGCCGATGCTTGTCAAGAGAGCTGCACAAACCGGGTGCTTTTCCGGCACGTCCTTCCAATCCACCGCCAGAAGCGCGTTGCCGTCCTTGGCCTTGGCTCGGTTGATGACGGTATTCCACCGGCTGTCATCCGCATCTTTGAAGCTCGGGAAAAGGCGGTCGAGCGAATCGGACGCGGCAGATTTGATTTTTTCGACAAGGTCAATATTGATCACCTCTGTCCCGCCACCCTTGAAGACCTTGGCGCTGCCGATCAGCTCCCGGATGATGCGGTCCCGGTTGCTTTCAGCGGTGGCACGCCGTGTCTCCATGGCCGAACGCGCTTCGTTGCCTTCGACCGTTGTAGGGACACCTTTCACTTCAAGCGTCTGCTTGGCCGCCTCGAACTCAACCAGCACCTTCTTCAGATCCTCGGCGCTCGCCTTGGCGATATGCACAAAAACCGTCGGATCATCAGCTCCCGCCTTGCGTGCGTCTGCGAGCACGGTACTCTCACTGTCACCCCAGCCGTCTCGGATCCAGACCGGAACCTCGGTGCCTTCGATGACAGGCGCGTCACTGCCGAAGTGGATCTTCAGCGTGCGCCCGGTTTTGCTCAGCCCATGCAATAGTTTGATGCTGGTCAGCGACTTGTTGCACTCGGTGCTAAGCAACCCCGTGCGTTTTGAATTCACGCTGGTCTGGTCGCTGTTGAGCGCGCTGGACCGCCGGCGGAACTCGGCCTCCCATTCGCTGCTTTCGCGCGTCTGGAGACTGTACTCATCGTCTACCTTGATCAACTTGCTGTCGGCTGTGAGCTTGTCCAGCACGCGGGGAATGTCGCGCCGCAACCGTGCGCCGTCTTTCTCCAAATCCTCGACCAAGAGGTCCGCGAGCATTTCTGGCGTCGCCCGGACGCCGCAATCGGCAACCTTCTCACGCGGCAGCTTGCGGATCAGGAACACCAAGCCGCAGACCCGGCTGGCCAGCTCGCCGTCCTTTGTCCCGTCCCGAAGATTCCTGATGGTCTCATCGATTTCACGGGACAGATAACCGGTCTGGAGAAGGTTTGGCTGCAATTGATCGAAGACGCAGTCAGCCGCGAGCACGGTGCCCACCGGCCTGTTGGCCAACCCGCGCACAGCGTCATGGACAATGCGGAGCTGTGTGCGCAGTTGCGCCGCCGTTCCCTGTACGTCAATCGAACGCAACACGAGTTCCCAAAAACGTCGCCGAACAGGCAGTAGGGGATAATCATCAACCCGTACTTTCTTGTCCTCTTCGCGCGGTCCGATTCTTGTCGAGGCCAGGTGCCGGTCGACCTCGCCCGAGTTCCCATCAAGGGTCTCCTCGACGATCTTCCGCTTGTCGGCCTTCTTCGCCAGCACGACACGGCGCGTTACGGTCTCCACGTCCGCGTCAGAAAGTTCCACGCTGATCTTGTAGCGGTCGCGTAACCGTTGTAGCAGGGGGTCCGAACCGGCTAAAGCGGTCTGGCCGGCGCCGACAAGCATCACGCGGCTGTCCATCTGCTTGCACAAGGCTTCGGCCACCATCTGCACGTCCACCGAGCGCTGCGGACTGTCCCCGATGTAAAGCTGGATCTCATCGAGAACAATCAGCGTGCAGGGCACCTTACCTTTTTCCTCCAGAACTTCCCGCATAATGGCGATGAACTCACCGTCCGTGATGCTGTCGCGCCGAGGGAATTGTACGCGTAACGCTTCCCGAGCCTTTTTCTCGTCTGCCGCAAATTCCGGATCTGCCGCCATGACCGCTTTGGCGATAAGAGGGCTGACGTAAAGGTCATTCAACTCCTTGGAAAAGTCTTTGCCCGCCTTTTCAATCGTCTTCCGGACCGCTTCGAATGTCCCGGTCTTCATGAGCCACAGGCAGAAAAGCGCCTGCGGCAGCGATTCTGGCAGGCCCTTCGAACGAAACACGATACTCAATACTGCCAAACGCACATTCATCCCGCCGCCGGCCGGCAAAGCGCCCGCCGCCGCATGTAACCCTCCGAAGCGTGTGCCCAGCGTGTCCAGTTCCTTGAGCAGCTCCTTGACCTCCGCCGGAAGATGCGCCAGCCCGCGCGCCGTCTCACCCGTGTCGGGAAACTTCGTGTCCACCCAGAGATGCCGCATCATCTTTTCCAGCATGGTCTTTCCGCTTCCGTAGAACCCGCTGATCCATCCCGCCGGTTGCGAGGCTGACGAGATGTTGCCGATATAGGACTCAAGGATGCGGATGAGCCCGTCCTTGTACTGCCCCTCGCAAACGAAGTGGGACAGCTCGAATCTGAGCGTCTCCACTTCCTGTGCCGTGACGGCGTCCTTCACCGCCGCCACCCCGTCATTTAACAGCTTCGTCAGGGTCGGGTCGTGTTGGAACAGGTCTTTATTGAGCATCATAGGTCGCCTCCAGAATGCACGGTGATCGGGACAGCCAAATAGTTCCAGCCGTCACGCGCGTCAAGCAAACGGTAATTGTTGTTTTCGTACTCGCCGGGAAAAAAGAGAACCAGACGACCGGTTATAGCCTGCTCAACTTCTTTCAGGAGCAGCGATACACGGCTGAACCCGAACAGACTTGCGACACCGTATGCCGCAACAATGCTGTTATCATCGGCGTTCTGATCGGTCAAAGCGTTGCGCAGTTGGCCTGCGGCATACTGTAAAAAGTCGTTCTCCAATTTCATCCCCAGGTCCGAAGGCTCGCGGAAGTACTCATCGCGATAATCCGTTTCCGCCATCCAACGGGCGAATGTGGACGTGAAATCGAACAGGTGCCAGGAGTGGTTCGTCTCCTTTGTCGCGATCTCGAACAACTCGAGTCGCGCCCTTAGCCGCCGCTCGTCCACTTTCGGGTAGACGATGAAAATAGTCTTCTGCGCGCCGGCGAGGTTTCTCTGCCACGGCGCAGCGATATGGGCTTTATAGTTTGCCACCAGTTCTTCAATGCGCGCCATAGATCAACCTCTTCTCTTGCTCATTCAGAATGCAGTCGAAAGAGATCACCGTCACCCCGCCGCCACTCTTGATATCCAGAAAGCCCAGCCTCTTGGCGTCCATCGACAGGAATGTCAATTCGCTCACATCCCGATCCAGCACACGCGTGAAAAGAGTCTCGAAAAGGTTTTGTCCCCGCAGTCCCATCAGATACCCCAGTATCAGGGCGAACGCCGTGGAAGCGGGAGAGGGGTGGACGCGCACGCGCATTTTTCGGCTGCGTCCCTCGAAATGGCCGCTCTGAGTCCATGACGAGGCGGTGTTTCGCACAACTTTATCCAAGATACTGTCGTTCAGCCGCCCCTCAGTGGCATTGCGAAGGGCTTCGGTAAACTTCTGCCGTGCGATTTCATCACCGGGTTGCATGGACAGAACCGCCGGAGCTGTGGCTCGCAGTAGGGGGTCACGCGCCAATGCCGCAAGCAAAGCGAGCTGCCCACGGGTCTTCTCGTCCGCATCCCAGAAGAACCGCAACAGCCTGAAAATCGGGATAGCCGGGTCCAACGCGTACATTTCGGAGAGCCGCTGCAAGGTCAGTTGCCGCGTTGCCACCGTATGTTTTGCCAGGCAATTCTGCTCCACCACAGCCGTTGCGTAGTCGGCACGCCCGGAAGATGCCGGGCATTGGTGCAAAAGGGCCGTCAGCTCATCCAACATGATGGTTCTGCTGGTGTGCGCCCCCTTTTGGCCGAATTTAAACCCAAAGGGCTCCAAAGCGACGGTTTCGACGTCGCTTCTCGCTACACCCAAGATTTGCAAATCGCTCATAAACAAACCTCATATTTTCGCCGGCAAACTAGCCGGCTAAAATCAACAGTGCATAATTTACCCTTTCGCGAGTCCCAGCGCAACCACATTTTTTGGGCTCTTCGTCGAAACGCGGAAAAATCATAAGGCTTTTCTGATGTTGGTTGACGGCAGGTCGAAGATCTTGAGCCGGAAGTAATCGTAGTCCCGGAAGCCGTATGCCTGGCCGATCAGCCATCTGATCTTGTTGTT
>JANYBJ010000151.1 GCA_025360845.1 bacterium | reverse complement strand
TCAAATCACGGCAGCGAAACCTTGACCCGGAAGAAACGGCTGGCGGCATTGGTGGTGCCCCACGCGCCTTCGGTCAGACTCGCCCGGCCCTCGACCGTATACACGCGTGCCGTGCCGAGATTCGGTGTCCACGTCACATGCGGCGCGCCGTCACGCATATCGAGCATGGCCCGCAAGACCGATTCGCGGTTCGTGGGATTCGACCCCGCCACATACTCCTGCCACGCCACATGTCCGTCGCCGTCCACGTCCGCCAACGCGGCGGCATCGTAGTCGCCGCCCGCAGACGCAAGCAGGAGCGGATATTGATCCAGCCACACATAAGGTACAGGTGTCGGTGAAGCGGTCATCGCGGGTGTCCAGATGACGTTATCGAGCCAAGCCGCGTCGGGCGCTACGGACCCCGACTCGTCTTTCACGTATTCCCAGCGCAAGGTGTGCGGTCCCGCGCCCGACACCGTATTCGTAACGGTCCCCCACGGCTTGTTCTTGCCGGAGTAGGCGGCGAAGGTCGCCCCGTCGGCTTTGAAAAGCAGAAAGTCGGCCTCGGCCTCGCTGCCGACTCGCCACTGGAAAACGATGCGTCCCGCGCCTTCCACAACCGTCTCGACGCCGGCGGACTGACTGTCCAGCAGGTTGGTCAGGCACACCGCCGGACCGCCGGAAGGACCGGCTCCGGGCGCGACGACCACCGAGCCGGAAACGCCTGTCTTGACAAAGGCGAGCGATCCGTCCCCGAGAACCAGCGGCAGGGAATAGACGTAGGTTGCGGTGAGTGAAAGCCCGGCGTCCAGCAAATCGACGGTGGTTCCGGTTGCCCAAACATTCGCGACTGTGGCGGTGTCGCCTGTCCAGCGCTCGAACACCATGCCCTCCGCAGGCGCGGCGGCCGCGATCGCGACCGCCGTGTGTTCAGGGTACATGCCGCCGCCCGAACCGCCGTCGACCGTGAGCGGCACGCGGTAGGTGGCCGTCAGCGACACGGACGCGCCGGGGATGGTCACGGTGGTGTTGGAGGCCGTCACATCGGCAACCGCGGCGGTGTCGCCTGTCCAGCGGTAAAAGGCTTTACCGGAAACGGGCGTGGCAGAGACGGCGATGGTTTGCGCGTTGGTATAGCCGCTGCCGCCGCCCGTCCCGTTCGTGACGGATAAGGTGAACAGCATAGGCTTGTACGTCGCGGTCAGCGTCGCTGCCTGTCCGGGCATGGTGAACAACGTTGCCGGAGCGCCAGCGTCCGCCACGCCGTTCGTGTCTCCGGTCCAGCGGTCAAAGGTGAAGAACGGCAAGGGCGCATCGGCCGCGAGCGGCACGGCATCCCCGATATAAAATGGCCCGCCCCCCGACCCGTTCACGACCGTCAGTGCCGAACGCGGTGCCCAGACCACGTCCGCGATCCACGCGCAATCCTGCCCGACCGAGGTATCGCCGTCCTTGGCATACTCCCACTTGAAGGTGTGTGCGCCCGCCTCGGTGACCGTGTTCGTCACGCCGCCCCAGGTCACGTTCTTGCCCGATATCCGGGCCGTGAGCACATCGTCCACATAGAAGCTCAGCGTGTCGAAGAAATACTCGCTCGACACGTTCCAGCGGAAAATCAGGCGCCCTTGGTTCTCCGGGGCAAAGGTGAATCCGCTCGACGCACCGTCTCCGATAATCGAGCCCTTGATCATCACAGTGTTGTTACTGAACACGATCCCGCTGTTTTGTGAATTCCCGCACAATAGAATTGAGTCGGAGGGCAAACCGAAACGCGACGCAATTTCATGAGCGAAATCCAACAACTCGTAAGCCCCCATATCGACAAAGCCTGCTTGGATGCGAGGGTTACCTGACAGGTCTGTTGTTCCTTGAACAAGACCGTTGTTGCCGGCATTCAAACACGGCGATGTTGCCTGAAGTTGATAGTTGCCATTCGCAACATTAACGAAAAGCGGATCAGAACTGATGTTGCCGTTATCTTTTGACAGACTTGCCATACAAGAATAAAAAAACTTCGATCCCCCATTGTCGTCTTGTAGTGTTCCATCACTTGACCGATTATTCCAAACAATAGAATTATAGAGTTCACAGTCGATGGTTCCACCTTGATTTTCTACAACAGTGCAATTAATTAGCTTGCTATATAAGGCCCCACCAGCGCCCCACTCACATGCGTTTTTTGCGAGCACGCAATTGTCCAGTGTTGCATAGGCAACGCCACCACCTCCAAAAGCTTTGTTCTCCCTTATTTCACATCTGACAATTCTGGCACCGCCAACTGCATTAAACATGCTAACTCCTCCGCAATCACGCTCATCGGTAGTAGCACCATGCGGCGTATTGAGAGAATATGTTGTACCGTATCGAATTGTGAAGCCATCTAGCACACCATTCGTCAACAGTACACATCTAACAGCTGACGCTGTTCCATAAAATGCTGTTCCCGAGCCCTCGATGAATGTGTACGCAGAACCGTTGACACTCTTAACAGTGATGTTTTTCACTATAACCACACGGTTTCTTAGCGAAAAACCCGGCGTAACCCTTGTTCCCGTATTGTACACGCCGTTCGTGACCAACACCGTGTCTCCATCCACCGCCGCATCCACCGCCGCCTGAATCGTTTTTTTGGCCGTTTGCCAAGACTGCCCGTTACCGCTGTCATCCGGTCGGGAGGCGGCTACGTAATAGGTTGTGGCGAGAAGGGAGTTTGCGAGCAGAACAGACGATAGGATCGAGACGAGTTTTTTCATGAGCGGCAGTCTTTCGGTTGATCGTAAACGGATACGGGCAATGGCAAAGTGAGCCAGTAAGGGCATTTGAGGCAACGCGTGAAGAAACGCCTTACGGCGTCACTACAAACCGAGGGGCAAGTGTCAACGGAGAAGCATTACACATCTGCGAGTTCATGGGGCGTTATGGACTGCCATATAAATCGGCACACTATCCACATCCGTTTTGTTCCAGACCAAGCCTTTTTGAACGTTGGATGCGGCCTCATCGAACTCGAAGACGCCTTTGAAATAGCGTCGGCTGTCTCCGCCATGACACTGTAGATCACGTCCGAAAACATAGGCGGTTTTTCTTTGGCTGACCCCGTGAAAAACCTGTCCATTGATAACAGCCGTCAAAAATTCTTGCGTCTTTATCGGGTCGATTGACTTTGTCACAAGCCGCGTCTCATCCGCGTTAAAGCTGTTGATCCACTCACCATTTCGAGTTTCAGGACTGGTGGGCCACCAGATCACGATATCATTAAGGACGCCGTGTTTTACAGCACCCAACATAATTAAGCCCGCAAAATCGTGCCCAAAAAGATTCGCGATATCCACCACTCTGTCATAGCCCGCCCCAATAGTGATCACACCATTCTCAACGTATTGAACGCACATTCTATCGCTCTCCGTCTCTTGCCCGTGGAAGCGTATGAGGAATCTGAACGGACGGAGCCAGCGGCCTTTGCGGGCAATAAAAAAGGCGCGGACCCCAGTCCGTGCCTCATCCAAGGTACCGGCAAGCACCTCCACAGAAACACGAGACTGGAGGCGCGCCGAGCGGCGCGCCCCCGAGCATCTCGCTTCTTTACAAACAAAACTTGGCGGTTTTTTCCTTGAAGCGTGAATGCGCGTAAGCGCAAAATCAAATTGTGTGGTCGTTCAACTCGTGAGAGGTTGTTAGGCTGAAGGATGTTAGACGGTTAGGCATGGGATACGCCTCCCAACCTAACAGCCTTCAGCCTAGACGCCTAAATCCCTTTCGGTTCTCTACTCTCCGTTTGTGGTTCGTGAAAGAGGAATCTCTAAATCGATGTTTGTAAGTATACGCTGTCCAGCGGAAACAGGGGAAGCGTTATTTTTGCGGATAGGGATACGCCTCTGCCGACTCAGCGACTTGAGTCACTGTGTGCCGTTCGCCAACCAGGCCTAACATTTTCGCCTGAACAGATTCCATCACAGAATCGCGTATGAAACGACTAGCATGAAGGATCTCGATACCAATCAAATCACCCTTTACGTTAAGTTCGGCTGTAATTCCGGGGCTGATCTCCACGCTTCCGGCTTCCGGCTCATCCGAAATGGCAAGGTGCAAGACGTCGTCTTTGTCAAAATACATCATGCTTGTTTTATTCATGCCTGAACCTCCCCGACTTCACGCGAGAATTGATCTGCTGGCGACTCGTCACATGGACGGTCACCGGCGTCAACTGCCCACCGCTCTTTTCATACGGAATCACAATCAGATCTTCCTTGTGCCGACCGACAACGACCGAACCGCCCGTGGCTGTGTCAAAATAACGTTCGGAGGAATAACGGATAACAGACTCGATCTGCGCCGGATCAAATCCGCGTAACCGACTTCGATAAACCATATAGTCCGTCCAGATGATCCGCACATCATCCATGCTGACCTCCATCAAGAAAACACATGCGCGTAAGCGCAAAATCAAAGTGTGTGGTCGTTCAACTCGTGAGAGGCTGTTAGGCTGTAGACTTTTAGGCTGTTAGGTTTCGGAAACGTATCAACCTGACAGCCTTCAGCCTAAACACCTAAACGTCTCTCCTCATCAATTCTCCGTTGTGGGTTCGCGGTTTGAAAATACAGTCGCACCATCACCGTTCAGCAGTGCGGTTTCGAATCAGTTGGATGTCATATTCATCCTTGAGGTTGCCCCCATATTCATTCAGGGCCTCCCGTCGCCGCTCCGCGATCAACTCGTCCGCCAGAGACACTGATGGCGGGATATCGCAATATAGGCGCTGGATACCTTCAATCGCCTGATCCAATTCAGCCTCGCGACATGTTTGGGGCAGGCACTCGACGGCCGCATCCCCCTTCGCCACATCCTCAAAAATGACGATGAGATCATGCAAACCGCTCACAGGCGGCTTGCTGGGCCACCGCACCGTGCCGTTGTCGTATTTTGCCTTTACAGCCAACATGACGCACCCTTTTTGCGGCTTTCAATCCCCATCTTAAATGAACGTATGAAAACGTCCTTAACCAATAATGAGGCAAGTATACGGCCTGGCGTTGAGAATGTAAACGGTCATTTATGAGCAGCGATTCACGGGATATTGACGCACCCGGAGTAACCTGCGATACTCCGAAACGTGTTTCATGGTGTTCAGGCGGAGGAGAGTCTTACATGGCTGGTGAAGAGCTGACCCCGATGATGCGGCAGTACCGGCGCATCAAGGCGGAACTGCCCGAAGGCGTGATTCTGCTGTTCCGGCTCGGGGATTTCTACGAGATGTTTTTCGATGACGCGCGCGCGGCGGCCCCGATCCTTGGGGTGGCGCTGACCCAGCGCGGCGGCACGCCCATGTGCGGCGTGCCCTATCACGCCATCGACGCCTATCTCGCCAAGCTCATCCGCGCCGGCAGGAAGGCCGCGATCTGCGACCAGATGGAGGAGCCCGCCCAGGCCAAGGGCATCGTGCGCCGCGAGGTCACGCGCGTGGTCACTCCCGGCACGGTCACGGAGGACGAAATCCTCGACGCGGCCCGCAACAACTACCTCGCGGCCCTCTATGTGGGCAAGGGCTTCGGCCTCGCCCTGCTCGATCTCTCGACCGGCGCGTTCACGGTGGAGGCGGTCGCCGATGCCGCCGCCTTGGCCGAGCACCTCAAGCGCTACGCGCCGAGCGAGTGTCTGGTCGGCCGCGAGCAGCGCGCCGACCCGCGGCTGGCCGAGGTGTTTTCATCGGGCGCGGCGGGCGCACTCACGGAGATGGACGACTGGGCGCTGGAATACGACTGCGCGTACGACCGGCTGCTGCGCCACTTCCGCGTCCACTCGCTCCAGGGCTACGGCTGCGAAGGCGCGCCCGCGCTGGTCTGCCCGGCCGGCGCGCTGATCCACTACGTGAGCGAAGAGCTGCACCACAACGTCGGCCACGTCCGCTCGCTGCAGGTGCGCCACGCGCATGAGTTTCTGACGCTCGACGAGAGCACCTGCGTGAACCTCGACCTGATCCCGCAGCGCGGCAAGGCGCAGGAGGCGACGCTGCTCGGCGTGCTGAACAGCACCCAGACTCCCATGGGCGCGAGGCTGCTGCGCGCGTGGCTGCTGCGGCCGCTGCGGCAGGCCGCCGCCATCGGGGCGCGGCTCGATACGGTGGAGTGCTTTACCAAGCAGCGACTGCTTCTGAACGACCTGCGCGAGAAACTCGCCGGCGTGCGCGACCTCGAGCGGCTGATCGCCCGCATCGACGCGGGCCGCGGCAACGCGCGCGACGTCAAGGCGCTGGCGGTCTCGCTGCTGCCGGTTCCCGCGATGCGCGAGCGTATGGAGCGCGTGGAGGACGCGCTGCTGCGCGAGGTCGCGACGCACCTGCACCCGCTGCCGGAGCTGGTCGATCTCATCCACGCCGCCATCGCCGACACGCCGGCGGTCGGCCTCAAGGACGGCGGCCTCATCCGGCCCGGCTACAGCGCGGAGCTGGACGAGCTGCGCGGCCTCGCTTCGGAAGGCCACGCCTGGCTCGCGAAGTATCAGGCCACCGAGCAGGAGCGCACCGGCATCAAGACCCTCAAGGTCAGGCACAACCGCGTGTTTGGCTTCTATATCGAGGTCTCCAAAGGCCAGTCGGGCGCGGTGCCGCCGGAGTACGAGCGCCGGCAGACGCTGGTCGGCGCGGAGCGCTACATCACGCCCGAGCTCAAGGAGTACGAGCAGAAGATTTTCGGCGCGCAGGAGCGCTCCACGGCGATGGAGTTCGAGCTGTTCAACGGGGTCCGCGAGAAGGTGGTCGCGCAGACCGCGCTGATCCAGGAGACGGCCGACGCGCTGGCGCAGCTTGACGCGCTGGCCTCGCTCGCAGACCGCGCGCTGGCGCTGGGGTACGTGCGGCCGCAGATCGTGGAGGGCGACACGCTGGAGATCCGCGACGGGCGGCATCCGGTGGTCGAGCAGCTTCCCGATGCCGAGCAGTTCGTGCCGAACGACACGCTGCTCGACTGCCGCCGCAACCAGATCATGCTCATCACCGGGCCGAACATGGCGGGCAAGTCCACCTACATCCGCCAGGTCGCGCTGATCGCGATCATGGCGCACGTCGGCTCTTTTGTGCCGGCGCGCGAAGCGAAGATCGGACTGCTCGACCGCGTGTTCACGCGGGTGGGGGCGGGCGACGACCTCGCGCGCGGACGCAGCACCTTCATGGTGGAGATGCAGGAGGCCGCCAACATCCTGAACAACGCCACGCCCAAGAGCCTGCTCGTGCTGGACGAGATCGGGCGCGGCACCAGCACCTTCGACGGCATCAGCATCGCCTGGGCCGTGGCGGAGTATCTGCACAACACGCCGCGCGTCAAGGCCAAGACGCTTTTCGCCACGCACTACCACGAGCTCACCGACCTGTCGGTGACCCTGAGCGGCGTCAAGAACTACACCGTGCAGGTGCGCGAGCACGGCGACAGCGTGGTGTTTCTGCGGCGCATCGCGCCGGGCACGGCGGACAAGAGCTACGGCATCCACGTGGCGCGGCTGGCGGGCATGCCCGACGAGGTGATCGAGCGTTCGGGCGAGATTCTCGCCAACCTCGAAGAGGGCGAGCTGGAGTCCGGCATCCCGAAGCTCGCCAAGCGCCACAAGAAGAAGAGCACCGATATCCCCGGACAGCTCACGCTGTTTTGAATTCTGACGACGAGAATCGACTTGAAACGACCTGATTCGACTCGAGTCGATTCTTTGATGACGCCCAAGGTGTGAAATGTTATTCTAAAAAACAGGAGGTTTATGATGGGACTCTTCGAAAAAATCCGTGCGGAATTTATTGATATCATCGAGTGGCGCGACCAGGAGCCGGGCGTTCTGGTTCATCGGTTTGAGCGCGAGGAGCATGAGATCAAGATGGGAGCCCAGCTCACGGTCCGGCCGGGCCAGCGCGCGGTCTTTGTGAATGAGGGCAAAATCGCCGATGTCTTTGAAGCGGGACGGCATGTGTTGGCGACGGAGAACCTGCCCATTCTGGCAACCTTATTAGGGTGGAAATACGGCTTTCACTCCCCGTTTAAGGCCGAGGTCTATTTTCTGAATATCACCGAGCAGCTCGACCGCAAATGGGGCACCGCCACGCCGGTGATCTTGCGCGATGCCGATTTCGGGATGGTGCGTCTGCGCGCCCGGGGTAACTTCTCCTACAAGCTGAGTGCGGACCGGGAGCTGATCAGCCGTTTGGTCGGCGCACGGCAGGCGTACCTTGTGGACGATATCGAAGGGCAGTTGCGCGCGAAGGCGGTCTCGTCGTTCACCGATGCCTTGGGCGAGCTGAAGATCCCCATGCTGGACCTCCAGGCGCAGTACGATGAGATCGGCGGGTCCATGAAAGAGAAGCTCGCCAGCTTCTTTGAGGGTCTCGGCCTGGAGCTTCTCGGGTTTGTCCTTGAAAACGTCACGGTTCCTGAAGAGGTTGAGAAGGCGATGGACCAGCGCGCCTCGATGGGGGCGGTCGGGAACCTGAACCAGTTTGCCCAATACCAGGCGGCGCAGGCCTTGCGTGACGCGGCGGGCAACCCCGGCATGGCCGGCAACATGATGGGCATGATGGTCGGCGGGCAGCTCGCTTCGGGCATGGGCGAGGTCCTCAAGCAGAGCGCGCCGGCGGCACCCGCCGCACCCGCCGCGGTTGGGAAATCCTGTGTCAAGTGCCATGCGGCCTTGGCCGAGGGCGCAAAATTCTGCGGCGCGTGCGGCGCGTCCCAGCAGGTGAAGTGTGTGAAGTGCGGGGTTGATTTGGCACCGGGGGCGAAATTCTGCGGCGAGTGCGGCGCTCCGCAGGGGGCCGGGGCGTGAGATCGCGCGACCGCCGTGCGTGGTTGGGCAGGGTTATAACCGGTGCGGTGATCCTTGCCTGCAATCTGGCCTTGGCCCGTGCCGGCGGCGGCGAAGGATTTTCGGGTGGGGGCGGCGGCGACGGAGGTGGCGACGGTGCCGGTGAACTGATTTATCTGCTGATCTGGCTGGTGTTCGAGCATCCGGTGGTCGGCATTCCGCTGCTGATCGTCGTAGGGGTCGTCGCCTACCGCTCGTCCAAGGGCGGCTACTCCGCACACATGTCGCAAACGATCCGGCGCGGCCTCGCGGTCGACAGCGCCATGCGCGTAGAGACAGGTCTGGAAAGCATCCGGCAGCGCGACCCCGCTTTCACGGCGGATGCGTTTCTCACGCGCTGCCACGCGCTGCTTCCCGGCGTGCAGTCGGCCTGGAGCGCGCAGGACATGTCACCCGTGCGCCATTATCTCTCGGACGGTGTGTTCGACCGCTTCTCGCTGCAGATCGAGATGCAGAAAGGCAGCGGCATCCGCAACGCGATGCGGGACGTCCGGGTTCTGGGTTCGCGCCTCGTCGGGTCGGCCTCCGACCGCTTTTTTGACACCCTGCATGTGGCGGTCACGGCGGAGGCGGTCGACGCGACGGTGTCGCTGGATGATGGCCGCCGCCTGCAGGGCGGCGACGCGCCGGAGCGCTTCACCGAGGTCTGGACCTTTCTGCGCCGCCCGGGAGCCAAAACCCTCGCGCGGCCCGGCCTGCTGGAGGGCTATTGCCCCAATTGCGGCGCGCAGTTGCGGCTCTCCACATCGATCACCTGCGAAGCGTGCCGGGCGCTGATCAACTCCGGCGAGTATGACTGGGTCCTGAGCGAGATCACCCAGATGGAGGTCTGGCCGGTGCCTGTTGTTGAGCAGATTCAGGGCGTTGCGGAGTTCCAGCAACGGGACCCGGGCTTTAATCCGCAGGCGATAGAAGACCGGGTTTCGGCGCTCTTCTGGCATCACCGGGCGGCGGAGTTTTTCGGCTCGGAGGAGTATCTGAACGCGGTTGCGCTGCCGGCGTTTATCACGGTTGCGCGGGAAGCCTGGCGGCCGGACGAACAGGGGCGGCATCTTTTTTATGCCGATGCCGCGGTGGGAAGCGTCGACTTGGCCGGCGTGCTTCCCGGCGGGGAGTCGGACGAGATGGACCGCGTGAGGGTCCGCGTGCAGTGGTCGGGGCACCGCGAGCTGGAGCGGGTGCCGGGGCTCTTTAAGCCGGCGCGGGAACGTTCGAGGCTGACGCAGCAGGAGTATGTCTTGGTGCGCAAGCGCGGGGTGCAAAGCGTTCAGGCCGCGGCGCTGACCTCGCTGCACTGTCCCGGCTGCGGCGCGCCCCAGATTGCGAAACAGGATGGAACCTGCCGGTACTGCGGCCTGCGGCAAAACGACGGCAGCACCTCCTGGGTGCTCGAGTCAGTCGCGGCCTTCAGCGGGTTTTCGCTGGCGGCGGTCGAGCCTGAGGCGGCAAAGCCCTTCGCTGGCGTGCGGCTCTCTCCCAAAGAGCGGGAGGCGATGATCCGGTGTGTCCTGTCTGTGATGCTGGCCGACGGCGTGATCGATCCGAAGGAGGAAGAACTGCTTACGAAAATGGCCGCAAAGCACAACATTCCGGACCTGCGCTTAAAGGAGCTTGTTGCTGAGGTGCAAAATGAGGGTGAGGCGGACCTGCCCCAGGTTGACGGCTGGGAGAAGCGCAGCGCTTTCTTTAGGGCGCTGGTTCAGATGTGCCTTGCCGACGGCAACGTGAGCAGCAGTGAGCGGCAGGTGTTGCGCGCCCTTGTTGTTCGCATGGGTTACACCGATGTCGATGTCGATGTGATGATCAGTAAAGAGCGCGCTGAACTCTATGCCGCGTCAAGAACGACGATCAAGGCCGGCAAAGAAAGGCGGAGAGCCTAGGGCCATGCGAATTGCTGGTTTGATTGTGGGGCTGTCAGTGCGTTATACTGGTTGCGAAAGGTGACTTTGTCGAATCGGAGGAGTTGAATCATGCTTCGTTTGGGTGTGAATATCGATCATGTGGCCACGCTGCGGCAGGCGCGGCGCACGGTGTATCCGAGTCTGGTCGAGGCGGCCGCGCTGTGCGAAAAAGCGGGTGCGCACGGAATCACCATCCATCTGCGTGAAGACCGCCGCCACATTCAGGATGCGGATGTTTACGCGCTGCGTCAATCGCTCAAGACGCGCATGAACCTCGAGATGGCGAACAACCCCGATATTGTCGCCGTGGCGCTGGACATCAAGCCGGACGAGGTGTGTATGGTGCCGGAGCGGCGCGAGGAGCTGACCACCGAAGGCGGGCTGGATGTGGCGGGTCAGCGCGACGAGCTGGCGCCCGTGGTGGCGTCGCTGCGCAAGGCGGGCATCAGCGTCAGCATGTTCATCGACCCGGAGCTGCGTCAGGTCGAAGCCTCGGGGGCCATTGGCGCGCCCTACATCGAACTGCATACGGGGGCCTACGCCGAGCAGACGCGCTCGGCGCGCGAGCTGGAGCTGGGACGGCTGATCGCGGCCGCGCGCCGAGCCCACGAATTGGGAATCAAAGTGAATGCGGGACACGGTTTGAGTCTCGACAACGTCGGGCCGATTCTGAAGATCCCGCACCTCGACACGCTGAACATCGGCCACAGCATCGTCTGCCACGCCCTCTTTGTGGGCTTGGAGCAGGCGGTGCGGGAAATGCTCGAAAAAATGAGAACGTAGGGGTCGGGAAACGCTTCCTCGCTCCTCCTTCTCACGGAGTGAGTTATGTCTCTGCAACGCGGTTCATATGGAATCGAATACGACGAGCGGCAGAGTTCTTCGGTGCGGAAGTTCTGGTTTCTGGTTGCGCTGATCCCGGTGGGAACCGTGGTTTTTCTGTTTGCGAAAGGGTGCGGCGGCGGACGCCCGGACGCGCCCTTGACGGATGAGGGGATGGGGTTGAGCCGCCGTTACACGACGGTGCCGGAAGTGAAGGTGGAGCGGGAGCGGCCCTCGGTGGTGAAGCACCTCCTGCAGGCGTGGTGGACGCCGAACGCCGCGACCCCCGAAAAGAAAAGCGCGTCCGCGCCCGCCCCGTCTAAAGAGTCCGGGTGGCGCGGGTCCAAGGCCGCGCCGCCCTCCGCGCCGACCGGCAAGGTGCAGTCGGCGGAGGTCAAACAGTTGTTGGATCAGGCGGCGGCGCGTGAAGAGGCGGATGACCGCGTGGGCGCGCGGCTGATCTTGCAACAGGTGCTGGTCCGCCGTGACGCGGACGATGTGAGGGCGTTCGCGGAGCGCAAGATCAGCGGCCTCAACACCGCCTTGGTGTTCTCCGCAAACCCCATGCCGGAAAAGGTGAAGCACCGCGTCGCCTCAGGTGAGCTGATCGGCAAATTGGCCAAACAGTACGGCTGCACGCAAGAGTATATCCTCAAGGTCAACGGGATCGACAAGCCGGAGCTGCTGCGGGTCGGCCGTGAAATCTGGGTGTTGAAGAACCCGGCGTTCGAGCTGACGGTCTTCAAACGCAACAACAGCGCGGTGCTGACGCTGAACAATCAGTTTTTCAAGCGTTATACCGTCGGCGTCGGCAAGTCGGAAAGCGTGCCGGGCGGCACCTACGTCATCCGGGGCAAAGTCAAGAAGCCGGTCTACCAGACGGCGGACAATGGCGAGGTCGCTTTCGGGAATCCGCAGAACGTTCTGGGCACGCGCTGGGTCGCGCTGGCGGCCACCGGCGCCACGCCGGAGGTGAAGGGCTTCGGACTTCACGGCACGTGGAACGAGTCGACGCTCGGCCGGCAGGTCGATGCCGGCCGCGTCCGGTTCCGTAACGCCGACATCGAGGAGCTCTGCACGTTAATGCCCGACGGCTCGCCCGTGAACATCGCCGAATGATTCAAAAATACTTATGAAACGACACCTATCCTTGCTTCTCTGCGCCCTCGCCCTCGGGCTCAACGCCGAAACTCCGCGCCCCTGTCTGCAAGTCATCAACGGCAGCAGCCAGCCCGTCGACATCTTCTGGCTCAAGTCCGGCGCCGAGCGCGTGCCGAACGGTTCCGTCGCTCCGGGAAAGGATACGGTCATCACGACGACGCTGGGACATCGCTTCGAAATCGTGGGGCCAGTCGGCAAGGCCACGGTGACCAGCGAGGTGCCGGTGCAGGCCTTCCGCTTCGACCCGAAAGGCCGGGACGGCGTGCCGGTGTTCTACACGCAAAGCGTGAGCGCGAAGGGATTTCAGATCTGCGCCTCCGCCCGCGTGAGCCCCTACGCCCTCAAGGAGGCCGCTTATCTCGTGGACCAGATGCTCGCGAACCGCCCGGAAGCGCGGGCGGCGATGATCAAGAGCGGCGCGCGGCTTTGCATCATGGCCTATAACGAATTCACCACCGACCTGCCGGAGTTCGTCCGTCTGACCGAAGAGAAGGTGCCGGGATTTGAAGGCGTGTCGGCAAAGGATTATTGGGATGCGCGCGTCCGCGGCATGGGCGGCAGCGAGACCGACCCCTATTGCTCTGTGGGAGAGGAGAACCTGCTGGGTTATCCGGGCGACCCCTATGACAAGGAGTGCATTCTCATCCATGAGTTAGCCCACAACATCCACCTGCGCGGCATGGTGAACGTGGACCCGACGTTTGACACGCGGCTCAAGGCCACGTACGACGCGGCGATGAAGGCCGGCCTCTGGAAGGGCAAATACGCTGCCGTAAACCACCATGAGTATTTTGCCGTCGGCGCGGCGTCATGGTTCGGCCACAACCGCTTCAACGACTTTGACCACAATCACGTGCATACGCGGGCGCAGTTGATCGAGTACGATCCCGGCCTCGCCGCGGTCTGCCGCGAGGTCTTTGGCGACTCGGCGCCGCACTACACAAAACCCGCGACCCGCCTCACCGGACACCTGGCCGGCTACGACCCGGCAAAGGCGCCCGCGTTCGTGTGGCCGGAACGGCTGATGAAGGCCAAGGAGAAGGTCCACGAGAAAGCGGAGGAGAGGGACAAGACGGCCAACGCTCCCGCCGAAGGCCGCGAGACGCGCGTTATCGCGGGCTGGACCGTCCACCTCAGCCGCGCCCTGCCCGCCAGCGACGCCAAAGCCACGGCGCGGGCATTAGAACTCCTTCGGGCGCAGCTCGAGGAAATCGTCCGCGCGGTGCCGCCCAAGGCGGTGGCCGAGTTGCAGAAGGTACAGCTGTGGGTCTCGCCGGAGTATCCGGGAACGACGCCGAGGGCCGAGTATCACCCCAACGCGGATTGGCTGCGCGAACACGGTCGCGATCCGGCCATGGCGAAGGGCGTCGAGTTCACCAACGTCCGCATTTTCGAGGCGGAAACCCGGCGCATGCCCAACTTCGCCCTGCATGAGCTGGCGCACGCCTATCAGGATCGCGTGCTGGGCGGCAGCAGGGACGGCGACCTCACAGCCGCCTATGAACGTGCCAAGGCGGCCGGCAAATACGAGCGCGTCGAGCGCCAGGATTCGGAGGGCCGCAAGAGCCTGGACCGCGCCTACGCGCTCACCAATCCGCAAGAGTTCTTTGCGGAGAACACCGAAGCTTACTTTTCCAAGAACGACTTCTTTCCCTCCACCCGCGAGGAGCTGAAGCTGTACGATCCGGAGACGTTCGTTTTGCTGGGGAGCCTGTGGGGCGCCGGCGGCGATCCGGCCCCGACTTCTTCCGCGCAAGCCAAACCATGAAAACCGTCAGCATTTTCAATCACGTTCTCGGCCCGGTGATGCGCGGCCCCTCCAGTTCGCACACCGCCGGCGCGTTCCATATCGGCAGCATGGCGCGGTCGATTTTAGGAGGCACGCCGACGCATGCGGTGCTCGCCTTTGATCCCGGGGGCTCGTATGCGGCGACCTACGAGCAGCAGGGGGCGGATCGCGGCTTCGCGACGGGCCTGATGAACAAACCGCTGACCGGCGAGTCGTTTTTCACCGCCCTGCGAGACGCCCCCGGCGCAGGCCTGGAGCTTCAATACCACGTCCGGCCGCTCGCGCATGCGGAGCACCCCAACACGGTCGACCTCGACCTCACCTCGGCGGACGGCACACACCTGAGCGTGGTCGCACGTTCCATCGGCGGCGGCGAAGTGGAGATCACACGCGTGGACGGTCGCCCCGTGCTTTTCAACGGCACCGCCTACGAGACACTGGTGGAGGTTGCCGCAGACAAGGCCGAGGATGTCGTCGATCTGTTGGCTGGAGACGGCGGGCTTCTGGATTCCCCAGCCCGTTCGCAGGAGAAGGGCGCGGTGCGGCTGACCGCCCGGCGCAAAGCCGCTCTGCCCTCGACCTTTCGCGCAGAACTGCGGGCGCTGGACGAGGGTGTGCGCGTGTGGGAATCCGCGCCGGTTTACTTCGTGCAAAAAGGCCGTCCGCTCTTCTCGAGCGCGACCGAGATGGTGCGGATCGCCGAGCAGCAGGGCCGGTCGCTGGGCCAGGTGGCGCTGGCGCATGAGGCGCAGGTGCTGGGCCTTAGCGAGACGGAAGTGATGGACGAAATGCTGCGGCGCTACGACATCATGGTTCAGTCCGTCGAAAGCGGGCTGGACCCGAACTTCACCGGCCTGCACCTGCTGCCGGTCTGCGCCGGGGCCATTTTCAAGGCCGAGGCCGATGGCCGGCTCTCCGTGCGCAGCCTGCACACGCGGGCTGCGGCGCGGGCGCTGGCGGTGATGCATGTGGATGGCGCGATGGGTGTTGTCTGTGCTGCGCCGACCGGCGGCTCCGCCGGAGTCCTGCCGGGAACGCTGGTGACGCTGGCCGAGGAGCGGAACCTGACGCGCGAGCAGATCGCGCTGGCCCTGCTGGCGGCGGGAGCCGTCGGCATGATTCTCGCCATCCGCGGGACCTTCGCCGCCGAGGTCGCCGGCTGTCAGGTGGAGATCGGCGCGGCGGGCGCGATGGCCGCCGCCGCTGTCGTGGACGCGGTCGGCGGCACGGCGCGCCAAGCCTGCGACGCGGCGGCGATCGCTTTTCAAAACACGATGGGGTCCGTGTGCGACCTGCTGCACGGAAGGGTCGAGATTCCCTGCCACACGCGCAACGCCGCGGCCGCGGCCAGCGCCTTCGTCAATGCGGACCTCGTGCTCGGAGGTTACACCAACCTGATCCCGCTCGATGAGACGCTCGACGCCGTTTACGCGGTCGGACTCGCGATGCCGCCGGAGCTGCGCTGCACGTCGAGGGGCGGCCTGGCCGTCACGCCCTCGGCGCAGGCGCTGAACTCCGGCTGCCGGGGGTCCGCTTGCGCCAACAATCCAGGAGTCCGGCTGAAATGACGCATACGCCGCTTTTACATCTTTCCGCAGCCGACGTGCGGCGGGCACTGCCCATGGCCGAGGCCATCGAGGCGATGCGGGATGCGTTTGGGCAACTGTCGGGCGGCCAGGTGACGCTCCCTCCGCGCCAGCACATTGACGCTCCCTCCGAACACGGCACCGCGCTGGTCATGGCCTGCCATTCGGCGGTGCAGAAACGCTTCACTCTGAAATTCATCACACTGTTCAGCCAAAACCGTCTGAAGGGACTTCCGCTCATCCATGCGCTGGTGATCCTGACGGATGGCGCAACGGGCGAACATCTGGCCGTGATGGACGGCGCGAGCCTGACCGCCCTCCGCACCGGCGCCGCGTCGGGCCTCGCCACCGATCTGCTGGCCAGGCCCGATGCCGCCGTGGCAGCCGTGTTTGGCGCCGGCATACAGGCGCGCACCCAACTGCAAGCCGTCTGCTGTGTGCGCCGCATCCGCCGGGTTTCTGTTTTTGACGCGGACACGGCCGCAGCCGAGCGTTTTGCGGTTGAGATGACCCGGCAACTGGGGTTGCCGGTCAAACGCGCGGCCAGCGCCGGGCAAGCCGTGGAGCAGGCGGATGTGATCTGCACGGCAACCACGTCGACGACGCCCGTCTTCGATGACCGCGATCTGAAACCGGGAACCCACATCAACGCCGTCGGCGTCTTCCAGCCGGGCAAGGCGGAAATACCGCCCGCCACCGTCTGCCGGGCGCGTGTGGTGGTGGACCACCGGGCCTCGGCACTCGAGGAGGCCGGCGATTTGCTGGGGCCCCTGCGTCAGGGGCTGTTTCAGGAAACGCATTTCGGCACCGAGCTGGGCGACGTCGTTTTGGGTCTTTCGCCTGGCCGCCGCAATGCTGAAGAAATCACGTTTTTCAAATCCGTGGGCGTCGCGATCCAGGACTTGTGCGCCGCGTCGCGGGCGTTTGACAACGCCTGCCGGCTTGGAATAGGAACACGAACGACCGAGGAAAAATAATCATGTGTCCGCTTGTCCCCCTCATTGCCGTCCCCTGGCTGGCCGTCCAAAATCCGCAGGCGGCGGTTGGCGACGCTGACCAGGTCCTGAGCCGTTTCTGCCGCCAGTATCTTGAGGCTGATTTCTCCATGAGGCCGCTGGAGGCGACGCGCTTGGGAGATCACCGGTTTGACCAGCGGGTTGACGACCTCTCGGCCGCGCGTGCGGCAGAAGCCCTGCGCCAGCATCAGCAGTTTCTGGAAAAGGAACTGCTGCCGCGCGCCTCCGGGGAGTGGCGCATCGGCAAGGAGAAATTCGCCAAGAAATTTGAGCTGGAGCTGGCCGTCGGCATGACGGCCGACCAGGCGTTTGCCGAGGCGGAGGCGGAGTTCCAGCGGGTCACGCGTGACATGTATGTGCTCGCGCGGCAGCTTTGGAGTTCGTACTTTCCGAAGCGCCCGTTGCCGCCTGACGACGCGGCCGGCCGTCGGGAGACCCTCCGCGGTGTTCTCGGCGAGATCGCCCGCGACCACGCCAAGCCGCAAACCCTGGTTCGCGAGGCCCGCGGGACCGTCGCCAAGCTGAAGCGCTTCATCACGGATAAAGAAATCCTGCCGCTGCCCGCGCCGGACCGCTGCCAGATTGTGGAGATGCCGGCAGTCCAGCGGGGCAACTCCGTGGCTGACCTGCGCTGCGCGCCCCCGCTGGACCCCGAGACCTCGAGTTTCTACAACATCAGTCCGCCGCCCAAGGAGTGGCCGCCCGAGCGGGTCGCGAGCTTCGTGGAGGAGTACAACCGGCGGATGCTTCAGATCCTGACCATCCACGAAGCCTATCCGGGCCACTATGTCCAGCTCGCGTATGCCAACCGCCAGCCTTCGCTCATCCGGCGCATCTTCGGATCGGGCGTGTACTGCGAAGGGTGGGCGGTCTACTGCGAGCAGATGATGCTGGACGAGGGCTACGGCGGCGGTGACATGGCGCTGCGTCTCACCGGACTCAAGTTCTACCTCCGCGCCGTTGCGAATGCCATTCTCGACTACAAGATGCACTGCGCCGACCTGAGCGACGACGAGGCGCTGCGGTTTCTCACGGAAGAGGCGTTTCAGGGCGAAGGCGAGGCGCGCCTCAAGATCATCCGCGCCAAACAAAGCTCGGTCCAGCTTTCCAGCTACTTCGTCGGTCGGATGGCTTTTATGCGGTTGCGTCAGCAGGTGCAGCGGGAGCTGGGCGACACGTTCGATCTGGGCCGCTTTCATCAGGCGGTGCTGGAGCAGGGCTCGGTGCCGGTCAAGTACCTGCCCGAACTCGTGCTGATGAAACTGAGAGGGAGAGAGCGTCATGAACCATGAGGCCGTGCCTGTGGTGCGCGCCGGGGTTGCGAAGGTCCTGTATACAGTCGTCTCGCTCATGCTTATTGCTGCGATTCGGGTGTGTCAGGCCGCTGAGCCGCCGGTGAACATCATCTTTGACACGGACATGGGCGACGACTGCGATGATGTGGGCGCCTTGTTCATCCTGCACGGGGCGGTGGAACGCGGCGAGGCAAGGCTTCTCGCCACCATGGGGTGCGTTTCGGCAGACGCGATCGCGCCCTGCCTGGATGCGATGAACACCTGGTTTGGTCGCCCCGAGATACCCGTAGGGACACTAAAGGACCCCGGGTTCCTGGTCGGACCGCATTACACCAGCGAAATCGCCAAACGCTTCCCACATAGGTTTGCGAGCGGGAAGGAGTACCCGGACGCGGTTGTGCTGTACCGTCAGGTATTGGCCCGGCAGCCCGATGGGAGCGTGGTCGTGTTGGCCGTCGGCCCGCTGCGTAATCTTGCCAATTTACTCTCGTCTCGCCCGGATGAGGCGAGTCCCTTGGATGGTCGTGCGCTCGTAGCGAAGAAAGTGAAGAGGCTCGAACTCATGGGCGGAACCTACCCCCCCGCCGATAACAAGAACGAAGCGGAGTGGAACTTCAAGCAAGATCCCGCCGCAGCCGCGCTGGTATGCTCCACCTGGCCGACGCCCGTGCTCTTTAACGGGGAAGGCGGCTCGACCTGCTCCGGTCGCCGCGTCACCTACGAGATGCCCGAGCATAACCCGCTGACGATGGCCTACCGCCTCTATCCGAGCGCGGGTTTCGCCGGTGATCGCCTGAGTTGGGATTCTATTTCCAGCCTGGTGACCGTTCACGGCGCCGCGCCCTGGTACAAAGTCGTCAGCAGCGGCGTCAATGTGACTGATGCCAAGACCGGGATCAATACGTGGCAAGCCGGTAATGATCGTGGCCACTCCTACCTGGTCCCGAAGGCATCCAAGAGCGAGATCGAGACGGCATTGGAGGACATGCAGGTGGCCGGCAAGGGGCGGCCGACAAACCTGAACTTCAACACCGCCTATTACGCCCAGGTCGGCATGTGCCGGATCACAAGCAAGGGCGCGGCTGATGCCACGACTGCGGCGAGCAAGGCGTTTGACGGAGATGACAGGACGGCTTGGGTGGACAAGGCTGCGGCGAGTTGGATCGCATGCCAGTATGCCGATGGCAGGAAATATCTGGTCACCTCGTATGCGATTGTCTGTCCGGAAAAGCTGCGTCTGCCGCGCACGCTTGAATTGTCCGGCTCCAATGACGGAGGAAACAGTTGGACCCTTTTGGATACCCAGAACGCACCGGGGTTCGCCGAGCAGGCGCCGCGCCGCGAATTCACCCTGGCCAAGCCTGCCAAGTGGAACGCCTGCCGGCTCAACGTGACCGCAGTTGACGGGAACGAAGGCGTCCAGATCGCGACGGTCGAACTCAACGAGGCGATCAACTGCCGGCCCAAGGTCGCGGTCGCCGCAGTGGCCATCGACCGGAAAGCGATCTCCTTGTCCGCGAACAGCCGGGCAACGCTCAACGCGACGGTTGCGCCTCAGGAGACGTGGGAGCGAGAGGTCGCGTGGGTCAGCAGCGACCCGGCCGTAGCCGAGGTGCGGCGGATCGGCGAGCAGATCGCCATTCTGGTCGGCAAGAAGCCAGGTAAGTGTACCGTCACGGCGTCCATCGACAAGGTACGGGAGACCTGCGAGGTCACCGTGACTCCGTCAACTCTGCCAGCCGGTTGGAGCTACGACGAACTCAACATGCCCCCAATCCCCGGTTCGATCATGGTGGAGGGCGGCACGTTCGTCCTCACAGGTTGCGGCCATGCGATGAGCTCGTGGTGGGAGCGTGTTCGGGATCAGGGCGTCTTTGTCAATAAGGCGGCATCAGGCGATATCGAGGTCTCCGCCCGTCTGACGAGTCTGGACTCCAACGTCGGAGGACCCGCCTATCAATGGGACAGCCGGCCGCCCACCGCATCAGGCTTGATGATCAGGGAGTCGCTGACCGAGAAGTGCGGCCGTTATGTTCTGATTCAGGCGGAGGCCTCCGGCAATCTCGTTTGCCGCTGGCGGGACAAGACCGGCGATCAGGACGACAACCAGAAGAAGGAATTAGGCAAGGTAACATTGCCCGTCCACCTGAAGCTCGTCCAAAAGGGCAAGGAGATTGAGGTGTTCGCTTCGGCGGACGGTCAGAACTGGGGCGCGGCGCGGATCTCCCATGCCGCCGCCTTTGACGAAAACGGCAGAATGGGGCTCTTCGTCTGTTCGGGCAACACCTTCGCGTCGGCAACGGCCATTTTTGATTCAGTCAAGGAGAGCAGGTGAGTCGGACGGATGTGTTCGGAGAACGGTAAAAGGAGGTGGCGATGAAAGGTTTCTTTCTGGCCGCATCGGTGGCGGGTCTGTCGCTTGGCGGCATTTTGTTGACGGGGTGCAAACCGTCCACGCCGGCTCCGGTTGCCGAGCAGAAGGCGGAGCAGAAGACGACGGCCAAGAGCGTCATCGAGGGGGTGACCGGCAAGGCGGCGGTGGATCAGGGTATTTCGGCGCGAGACAAGCTCCATGCCATCGACAAGCAGCGCCGCAAGGACATGGAGGCGCTTGACCAGTAGCCCGCGACGTCTCAGACCGTCGGCAGGCCCCACTCCTTGATTTTGCCCTCGATAAAGGCCACGCTCAGCTCGTGAACCTTACGCGAGCCGAGCTCCGGCAACAGCACGGGCCCGCAGGCGAAACGGATGGGTTTGTTAGGGTCCACGATGCCGAAGTCCTTGATCCATTTGCCGGTCTGGAGAAAATCGGTCTTCACCGCCAGCGGCACCACCGGCACGCCCGCGCGCTCGGCCAGTTTGGAGCCGAGCGAGTTGAATTTTTTGCCGTCGAAAACCGACTGCCGCGTCCCCTGCGGGAAGAGCAGCACCGAGCTGCCGGACGCGAGCCGCTGCGCGCCCACCTCGAGCACGGTCTTGAGGTCCTCGCGGGCGTTCTTGCGCGATATCCCGATGCAGCCCACGGTTCGCGTGGACGCGCCCACAAACGGCATCGTGTCGAGGCTCGCTTTGAGCACGATCGCGAGCTTTCCGAAGGAGAGCAACGTGGTCGGGAAGACCATGGTCTCCAGCGTGCTCATGTGGTTGGACACGTAGACGACCGGGCCCTCGCAGGCGGCGCGCTTTTCGAACCCTTCGAAGGTGACGACCCCGCCCAGCTTTTCAGCGAAGGCGACCGAAGCCATGCAGATGTCGGCCCACTGTTCATAGCCGAACCTGCGCAACAGGTTTGTCAGGGCGCAGCGGTAGACGATGCGTACGATGGTAAAGGCGTAGCGGAAGGAGTTGAGCGTGCTGATTCTCACCGTATGCGCCGGTCGGCTCGCGGCAGCCGTCTCGTAGTGTCCGGTGGTGCGCAGGGCCGTCTGAAATTCCTTGTATGTCGTCATGACAGAAGTAATATAACAAAAACAGGGCGTGAGGTGGGCGGAAAAAGTCAACGGTTGCGCCGCGTTCTTTGTTTACGCTATGATTAAACCGACAAGGTTCATTTGCGGGTCTCGAAAGGCACGGGTGTTCCGTTATGAAAGGGTGTGCGATGAAACAGAAACAGATGTTGCGGGCGAGCGGCTTGGCGCTGGTCGCCGGCTCGGTGTGGGGCGTAGAACTTCCTGACGTGCTGAAAACAGCTGACGGCAAGACGGTCGATTCGGTCACGGTCTGGGAGTCGGTGCGGCGCCCCGAAATCCTGGAGCTGTTCAAGACGCAGGAGTTCGGACGCAATCCCGTGGAACGGCCGGCCTCGCTGAGTTTCGAGGCGGTGGAGGCAGGGACGGAGGTGCTGGAGGGCAAGGCCCTGCGCAAGCGGGTGAACATCCGCTACTCCGGTCCGGGCTGCGCAGGCTCGATCCGGGTGACCGCGTTCATCCCCAAAGCCGTGAAGCCCGCACCCGCGTTCCTGCTGATCTGCACCATGACCGAGCAGGGCAGCGAGCCCGCGCCCGGCGTGAAGAACCCCGTCTGGCCCGTCGAGGAGATCGTGGCGCGGGGCTATGCCGCGCTGTCGTTCTTTGCGGGCGATGTCGACCCCGACACGTTTGACGGTTTCACCAACGGCGCACACAGCGTGTTCCAGCCCGATCCCAAGGCGCGCACGGCGGACTCGTGGGGCACGCTCGCGGCGTGGGCCTGGGGCGCGAGCCGCATCATGGACTGGATCGAGACCGAGCCGCTCATCGACCGCACGCGCGTCGCGGTGATCGGCCATTCGCGCGGCGGCAAGACCGCGCTCTGGTGCGGCGCGAGCGACACGCGCTTCGCGCTCACGATCTCCAACGACTCCGGGTGCGGCGGCGCCAAGCTCAACCGCATGGACCTGCCCAAGTCGGAGCACATCGCACGGATCACCACCGCGTTCCCGCATTGGTTCTGCGAAAACTTCAAGAAATACGGCGATAACGAAGCCGTTCTGCCGCTCGATCAGCACATGCTGGTCGCGCTGGTCGCGCCGCGTCTGGCTTATGTGGCTTCGGCCTCCGAAGACGCCTGGGCCGGTCAGGAGGGCGAGTTCCGCTCGTGCGTGCTGGCCTCGCCGGTGTGGCGGCTCTACGGCAAGAAGGGGCTGGTCGGCGACACCTTCCCGGCGGTCGCGAAGCCGCTGCAGGAGGGCTGCGTCGGCTACCACCTGCGTGCCGGCAAGCATGACCTCGAACGCTATGACTGGGATCGCTACATGGATTTTGCTGACAAGCACTGGAGAAGTGCGTCAGTTCATTAGCGCGCTCGTGCATGAGTCATGAAGGAGAGTAGTCACGAATGAACTTCGTCCCCCAGTGGGTGATCGAGAAGAAGCGCGACGGCGGCGCGCTCGACGAGGCGGAGGTCCGCGCCTTCATCGGGGGTTTCACGAGCGGCGCCATACCGGACTATCAGATGTCGGCGCTCGCCATGGCGGTCTACTTCCGCGGGATGACGCAGCAAGAGACGGCGGTTCTCACGGACGCCATGATGCGTTCCGGCGACCTCGTGACCTTCGACGCATGGCCGCGCCCCACGGCGGACAAGCACTCGACCGGCGGCATCGGCGACAAGCTCTCGCTCATGATCGCGCCGCTGGCGGCGTCGGCCGGGCTCGCCGTTCCGATGATCTCCGGGCGCGGGCTCGGGATCACCGGCGGCACGCTCGACAAGCTGGAGGCGATTCCCGGCTACGATACGCGGCTCTCCGTCGAGGCCTTCAAGCGTGTGATCGCCGAGGTCGGCTGCTCGATCATCGGCCAGACCGACCGCCTCGCGCCGGCCGACAAGAAGCTCTACGCGCTGCGCGATGTGACCGGCACGGTGCCGAGCATCCCGCTGATCACGGCGAGCATCATGTCCAAGAAACTCGCCGAAGGCGCGGAGACGCTGGTGCTCGACGTCAAATGCGGTCCGGCGGCCTTCATGCGGACCTTGGATGACGCGCGTGCGTTGGCGCAGAGCCTGATCCGCGTGGGGCAGGCGCTCGGCCGCAAGATGGGCGCGCTCATCACCGACATGGACCAGCCCCTGGGGCGCACGGCAGGCAACGCCGTCGAAGTGATCGAGGCGATCGAGACGCTCAAAGGCGGCGGACCCGCTGACACGCGCTCGCTGACCCTCGAACTCACCGCGCGGATGACCGTGCTGTCCGGTGTGTACGCCGACCTCGAAACCGCGCGTCGCGAATTGTCGCGACGCCTCGATGACGGCCGCGCGCTGGAGGTGTTTCGGCGCATGGTCGCCGCGCAGGGGGGCGACGTGCGGGTGATCGACGATGCGCGGGCACTCCCGCAACCCGGCGCGGCCTTTGAAATCCCCGCGCCGCGGTCCGGCACGGTGGCCTTTGTGGACGCGCGGCAGATCGGGCGGATCGTGCTGCAACTGGGCGGCGGACGCAAGGCCACGTCCGACGTGATCGATCCTGCGGCAGGCGTGGACCGGCTCGTACAGGCGGGCGAGGCGGTTGAGAAAGGCCAGCCCCTCCTGCGGCTGCTGGCGAAAGACGCGGCGCTGGCGGAATCGTTGGCGGCGGCAGCGGTCACCGCGGTAAGCATCACGTCCGAACCGGTGCAGCCGCGCAGGCTGATCTTGGAGAGAGTTGAGGGATAGCGGTGAGCCCGGCGGCTCGACAGAGTCTTGCCCTCCATGCCTAAGTCAAGAACCCCATGGAGGGCGAGCGTCCTCGCGAGCCGCCTGAATGAAGGAACAGAGGAATGAAGAAACAAACGTTACCGGTCATCAGCAAACAGGTTCGGACCTTCTTGGTCAATGCCGCACGCGCGGCGGCGGACAACGCCTATTGTCCTTATTCGCACTATCCTGTGGGTGCGGCGGTGCTCACGTTGGACGGTCAGGTCTACACCGGCTGCAACGTGGAGAACGTCTCTTACGGCCTCGGCGCCTGCGCGGAGCGCACCGCGCTCTTCAAGGCGGTCAGCGCCGGCTGCCGCGACTTCGCAGCGCTGGCGGTGGCGGGAGGGGACAAGAAGCCCGCCGCGCCGTGCGGCGCCTGCCGTCAGGTGCTGGCCGAGTTCTGCGTGCCGGGGCTTCCCGTCGTTGTCGCGCGGCTCACAGGCGGCAAGGTCACGGTGACCACGCTCGGCGAGCTGTTGCCCATGGGCTTTGCGAGCCTGAGTTAGACCCTATGTCGCGTCTTCGCTCGGGGCCGTGCGGTGGGCCGACTGCAGGAAGGCGCTGGGCGAGACGCCGTAGGTTTTCTTAAAGACGCGCGAGAAGTGGTAAGGGTCGGAAAAGCCGGTGGCCTTGGCCACCTGCTTGATGAGGGCCGGGGAGCCGTTGAGCAGGTCGGTGGCGTGCCGCATCTTCAGCCGGATCAGCATCTGGTACGGCGACTCGGAACTGAAACGTTTGAAGAGGCGGCACAGGTAGGGCGCGTTGATGTGGCAGGCCTCGCCGATGTCGCGCAGCGTGTGCAGCGCGATGAATTGAGCGGTGATCAGTTGCCGGCAGCGCTCGTAAGTGTGATGCGCCGGCGACTCCGCATCGTCCGGTGAGAGGGCGTTCTCGGCCACCTGCAGAATCAGCAGTTCGAGCAGGCAGGCGCAGATGTTTTGGGTGTGGAGGCCCGCCTCGCGTCCGCTCTGCTGCAGGTTGGTAAAAATCTCGCGGATCCGGGGCGTCGGACTGAAATAGCAGGGCTCGTGGCTCGCGAGCGGGTGTTTCTTGAGCAGACGCGTGAAACGTGAGCCGCAGAAATCGACGAAGTGTTTGACCAGCGGCTGCGCGGGGTCGGTGGTGATCTCATGCCGGGTCGTGGGGCTGTAGTAGAAGACCGCGCCGCACCGTAAAGGAAAGCGCTTCCCGTTTACCCCCAGCTCGCCCTGGCCGGCAGAAACATACTCGATGGAGTGGAACTTGAACCGGTTGCGTGCGATCCGGTAGTGGGGATCGCACTGCTCTATGCCGCCGCACACGACCGTACCCGGCGAATGTTTTTCAGGGCGCAGATTCAGGAAGTAGTACTCGCCCGAGACAACCTGCTGTGAAATGAAGGCCGCGTCTTTCATAGGGAACTCCAGTCGGTAGTCGCTTAACAGCATACGTGGACGGTTGGAAAAGTCAATAATATCCATCAACCGGGCAATTCTGTCCATTTCCTTTTATCAGAAATCCGGGTATTATTCCACAACACACCACAAGAGGGCGGCTTCTCGTGGACAAGGCCAGACTTTAAGGATGAAGGAATATGAAGGATTGGAAACTGACTTTAGCGGAAGACGGCATCAGCCCCGAATCGGTTCCCAAGCGGACGCTCGCCAGCGGCGCTCGGATGCCGGTCGTGGGCATGGGGACGTTCGGATCTGACACGTACAGTGGCGAGGTCGTGGCGGCTGCGGTGATCGAGGCGGCGACGCTCGGGTACCGTCATTTCGACTGCGCGTCGGTGTACGGAAACGAGGCGCTGATCGGCGAGGCCTTGCGCATCGTCGAGGCCGGCGGCGTGCCGCGCGAGGAGCTGTGGGTCACCTCCAAAGTCTGGAACGACATGCACGGCGAGGGCGACGTCATCAAGTCCTGCAAACAGTCTCTGGGGGATCTTCAGCTCGACTATCTCGATCTGTACCTGGTGCATTGGCCCTTTCCGAACTTCCATCCCAAAGGGTGCTCAGGCGACTATCACAACCCGAACGCCAAGCCGTACATCCATGCGGCCTACATGAAGGTCTGGGCCCAGATGGAGGAGCTGGTCCGCAGGGGGCTGGTCCGAGCGATCGGCACCTCCAACATGACCGCCGCAAAGATGAAGCTGGTGCTGCGCGACTGCAAGGTCAAACCTGCGGCGAACGAGATGGAGATCCACCCGCACCTGCAGCAGGCCGAGCTCTTCAACTTCATGACGGATAACGGGATTCAGCCCATCGGGTTCTGCCCGCTCGGCTCGCCGTCGCGGCCGGAGCGGGACCGCACGCCGGCCGATACGGTCGACACGGAAGACCCCGTCATCCTGAAGATCGCGGACCGTCTGGGCGTACATCCGGCGGTCGTTTGCCTCATGTGGGCGGTGAAGCGCGGGGAGGTGACCATCCCCTTTGCGGTAAAGCGCACGCAGCTCTTGAGCAATCTCAAGGCCGCCGTGGAGAACCCGCTCACGCCGGACGACATGCAGGCGATCGCGCGGATCGACAAGAATTGTCGGCTGATCAAGGGACAAGTCTTCCTGTGGCGCGAGGGGCTTTCGTGGGAAGATCTGTGGGACCTGGACGGCGTGATCAAGCAGTGAGGAGTCGAAGGGTAGTGTCCGACCGCGGGGCGGGAACAAACGAAGGGGTAACTTACTTGAGCGATTAAGATTAGGATTACGAATTGTCCAGATCCCTCCTAATCTTAATCTTGATCGTAATCTGTTTGAAGTTAAAGGTAAGGAGTGAGGATTCCATGACTAAGATTCCGAAAACCATGACGGGCGCGTATCTGCCGGGCAACAGCACGGTGGAGTTCAAAAAGTACGACATTCCCGAACTGGGCCACGGCGAGGTGTTGCTGAAGACCAAGGCCTGCACCATCTGCGGCTCGGACATCCGCTGCATCTACCACGAGCATTTGGGCAAAGGGCCCGAGGGGTATCAGAAGGGCATGGTCGCGGGTCATGAGCCCGCCGGGCAGATCGTGAAGTGCGGTCCGGGCATGCGCCGCTTCAAAGAGGGCGACCGCGTGATCGTGTACCACATCTCCGGCTGCGGGCTCTGCAACGACTGCCGCCGCGGCTACATGATCTCCTGCACCAGCGAGAAGTACCGCAAGGCCTACGGCTGGCAGCGCAACGGCGGCATGGCGCCCTACATCGTGGCCGAGGAAAAAGACCTCGTGCTGCTGCCGGATTCGCTGACGTTCGCCGACGGCGCCCAAGTGGCGTGCGGCTTCGGCACGGTCTACGAGGGCCTCGAGAAGATCGGCATCTGCGGTAACGACGCGGTGCTTGTCACGGGGCTCGGGCCCGTGGGCCTGGCGGCGCTGCAGCTCTGCAAGGCGATGGGGGTGACGCTGACCATCGGAACGGACGTCAGCGAGGCGCGCATGAAGATCGCCAAGCGGTTCGGCCTGGCCGACCATGTGCTCAAGGCGGGACCGGACACGGTGGCGCAGGTCAAGGCGCTGACCGGCGGCCAGGGCGTCGAGCGGGCGATCGAATGTTCCGCCAACGACAAGGGCCGGCTCGCCGCGATCCAGGCCACGCGCAAGTGGGGCAAGATCGTCTTCATCGGCGAGGGCGGGACGGTCAACTTCAACCCGAGCCCGGACATCATCCACGACCAGAAGACGATCTACGGCTCGTGGGTCACCAACATCTGGCGCATGGAAGAGCTGGTGGAGCGCCTCGTGCGCTGGGGCATCCATCCCGACAAGCTGATCACGCACCGCTTCCCGCTGGAGAAGGCGCCCGAGGCGTACGCGCTGATGGCGGGCGGCGACTGCGGCAAGGTCGCGGTCTGCTTCGATGAAGAACTGAAGGGATAGGCTGATAGGGGTTTAGTGCCTTACAAACCAACAACAGCAATAAAAAACAAGTTGTTTTACCACGAAGACACGAAGTGTACGAAGAAACACAAAGCCGGAGGGAGGGAGAAGGCTGTCAGGTGTTTAGGCTGTTAGGCTGTTCAACTCCTAAAT
>JANYBJ010000147.1 GCA_025360845.1 bacterium | reverse complement strand
ACCTACGCGCTCAACGCCGGGAATACCACGGTTACCGTCACCAAATATACGGGAGCGGGCGGAGCGGTCGTCATTCCAGACAGTCTGGATAGCAAGGCGGTCACCAGCATCGGCGCCTACGCATTTAAACAATGTGCCAATCTGACGAGTGTCGTCATAGGTAACAGCGTCACCACGATCAGTGTCGAGGCATTCAATTCCTGTCCTCTTCTGACTCAAGCGGTTATAGGCAGCGGGGTCACCTGCCTCGGTGATAATGCCTTCTCCTGGGGCGCCCTCTTGACCCAAGTTGATTTCAAAGGCAATCCTCCCGTTTTGGGTTCATGTGTGTTCCTCGGTTCCCCCGTCATCATCTACTATCTCCCAAGTCATTCCGCCAGTTGGAGCCCGACGTTTGGCGGTTATCAGACCGCACCATGGACCATCACCGTAACCTTTGATCCCGAGGGTGGGGCAGTGAGCCCAGGGTCGGTTAGTGTCACGAATGGTGTGGCTTATGGTTCCCTGCCACTGCCCGTGCGCACGGGGTATTCCTTCGCGGGCTGGTGGACCGGCGACAACGGCACGGGTTCTTTGATCGTCGCCGCCACACCGGTGACCGAGGTTGCCAATCACACACTCTACGCGGGATGGGTACAAGACGCGGATGCCCAGTACATGGTGATCGACCTTTCCGGAGGAACAAACGCCGCGAGTTATCCGGTGACGTACCTGGATTCGATGCCTTCAGGCGGCTGGGCAGATGACTACAAGACGACCAAGCTGGTGATGAGGAAGATCCCTGCCGGATCGTTCACCATGGGCAGCCCGACAAACGAAGTGGGGCGCTATGCCAATGAGACGCAGCACACTGTGACTTTGACGAAGGATTTCTATATCGGCGTGTTCGAGGTGACGCAGCGTCAGTGGGAACTGGTGATGGGCAACCGTCCCAGTTATTTCTATAATACCGCCTACTACGCCTCGCGTCCGACCGAGCAGGTGAACTACAACGACATTCGGGGAGCGTCCGCCGGCGCGAACTGGCCCGCAACCAACAGCGTGGACGCGACCTCTTTTATGGGCAAGCTGCGGGCAAAGACCGGTTTACCGGTCTTCGACCTGCCCACTGAGGCTCAATGGGAGTATGCCGGGCGGGCTGGCACGGTAACGGCGCTGAACTCGGGGTGCAACATCACGAACGCGAGCAATGACGCTTCCCTTTCTGAGGTGGCACGATATCTGTATAGCAATGCAAGCGGTTGCACGCAAGGAGGCGACACGACTGCGGGCACGGCCAAGGTCGGTTCATACCCGCCGAACGCATGGGGACTCTATGACATGCACGGCAATGTGTTCGAGTGGTGTCTGGATTGGTACGGGACGTATCCCGATGCGGTGAGTGATCCGAATGGTTTGGCCTCAGGGTCGGCCCGTTTAAATCGCGGCGGCAGTTGGCTCGACACCGCCGATTATTGCCGGTCCGCTTTCCGCGGCGCGGCCCCCCCGACTTACCGCAACCACGTCTTAGGCTTCCGTGCGTCCGGTTCCTTGCCGCCTCCGGTGTCATCTACATATCGTTTGGCGGTCATCGGCGGACCCGGCGGTGGCGACTTTGCCGCAGGCGCGACCGCACCCGTAACGGCGGAGACGCCAGGAACAAATCAGATTTTTATTGGCTGGACGGTGTCGCCTGAAGGGACGGACCTCGGGACCAATTTCTTCGCCTACTTGCCTTCAACAACGGTCACCATGCCGAGCAACGACGTGACTCTGACGTCGGTGTTCCTCAACCGGTACAGGTTGACCTATGCGGCCGGAACCTACGGAGCGGTGACGGGGGCGGTGGATCAGACGGTGACGCAGGGCGACTCCGGCACACCTGTCGGCGCTGTTCCGAATGCGGGGTACCGGTTTGTGAGGTGGAGCGACGGACGCACCGACAATCCCCGGACGGATGCGGGCGTTGAAGCGGCCCTTTCGGTCACGGCGCTCTTCAGCGGCGTGGCGTTTGCCGCCGAGATGTTCCCCTGTTCCGAGGCGGACGGGACGGTCGCTGTGACCGTCAACGGCGGCCTGCCGGACGTGGCGTGCTCGGTGAATCTGATTTTGCTGCCCGGCTCGGCCACGGCGAGCGCGGATTACGTGGCCTTGGCCAAGCCGGCCACGCTGCTGTGGGCGGCGGGCGAAATCGGACCCAAAACCGTCATGATCCAGATCAAGCAGGACCGCCTGGTCGAGGGGCCGGAACGCTTCTACGTTGAGCTGAGCCAGGCGACAGGGGGAGCGCTCGGAGAGCCGCAGGTCGCCGCGGTCGTGATCGCTGACGATGATGCGGGGACCGTGCCGAACAAAGGCGTCTTTGTGGCGAGCGTGCCTCAGCCGCCGGAGGGCGGGCGCGTGACGGGCGGCGGGTATTGTCTGCCAGGCAAGGCGGTTAATGTCAGCGCCACGCCTACCAAGGGCTGGACGCTGCTGCGCTGGGAGAACGGGTCGCAGGCTCCGACGCGCCAGGTGAACGGAGCAGAGGCGGCCGCGGGAGCATCAGGAGGCGTCATGCTTTGCCAGGCCTTCTTTGGTCTCACTGCCAACATCGCCCCGCCTACGGTGGCGAATCCGGGGGCGCAGCAGGCGATGGCGGGCGTGCGCTTCGAGCGGGTTCTCGACATCACGTCCGACTCGCTGCCGCAGGTCACGGTGACCGGTCTGCCGGCGGGCCTCACGTACGATGCGGCAACCAGAACCATCGGCGGCGTGCCGACCACGCCCTCGGCGCTCGAAAAACCCTCGCAGGTGAAGGTCTCGGTGACGAATGCGGGCAACCGGAGCGCGCCGGTGACAGCCTCCTTCACGATCACCGTCGCGCCGCTGCCGAAGTGGGCGACCGGCGTGTTCAACGGCTATTTGGCAGACGAACACAAATTCGGAAAAGGGATTGCGACGATGACGGTGACAACGCCAGGGCGGATCACCGGCAAGCTTTCCGCAGAGGGAACTAACTATTCATTCAGCGCAGACTCGTACCTGACAGGAAGTCCGGACGGCGATTTCACCTTCGTCGCGAAAGTGGCGTCGCTCAGCTCCAGGTGGAAGCTGCCTCTGACTGTGCGGGTCCGACATGAGGTGGTTGCCGAGGGGCCGGCGCTGCTGGGCGTCGCCTTCGACGATGATCCCGATACGCAGTCGTCGTCGCTGCTGCTGTACCGCGACGTGAGCGGTGACGCGGACATGCGGACCACGGTCGCGGGCCTCAACGGGTATTACACCGCCACCGTTCAGAATGAGCTGGGAGAGGTTGAGGACGGGTCTGAGACTTACGGCAGCGGCTATCTGGCGTTCACGGTGGCGAACGGCAAGGTCACCAGCGTCGGCAAGCTGGCGGACGGCACGGCGGTTTCGCTGAGCAGCCCGCTGATCATCGTTGACGCCCATACGCTGTTCACGGTTCTGTACACCTCACCGACCGCCTATCAAGGCGGCTGCTTCTACGGCTTCGCGATGTTCGACCGAGAGAGCGGGCCGGTGACGTGCCTCGCGATGCTGGATACGATGACGTGGGAGAGCCGGTCCTTGAACGGGTTCAACCGGAGGCTTGGCCTCACGGGCGGCTGGTATGACACGGTCGGCAACCTGTACGATTACTATCGGAACAAAACGCTGGCGGTCGGCACGGAGCCTGTCGCGCCCGATCCCAAGCTTAATATCGGGACGAACCGGTACGCATCTGTCTGGTGGAATCCGGACACGCTGCCGCTGTCGGTTAAACTCAACTCGTCCGGCGCGATGACGGGCATCACGGCACCTGTGGCCGGGGCTCCGGTCGCGATGCCCGGCGGCGGCTGGAACTATACGGTCAACGCGAATGCGGAGGCGCTGACGCTCACGCTGACCCGCCCCACCGGCCTGTTCAGCGGAACCTTTAAAGCCTGGTTCGACTACGGCTCGCTGCACACCTCCAAGAGCATCCGCTTTGACGGGATCTTGACGCCGGTTAAGATGCCCTCGGCGGCAGGCGTGGAGGGCCGCGGATTTTTCCTCTGGTCAGACAAAGAGGGGCTGCCCGCTTCGCAGAAAGTGAACGCACGGAACCAGTCGTACGACTTCCTGATTCGCTCACAGGAGATCGATCCCTGACCCATTTTTGCTATTGGAAACGAGTTGCCTTCTTCCAGATCGTGAAGCATGGGTACCCGCGTGCATAAATGACGGGGCGGAAGAGTGCAGTCATGCCAACGGGCTCATCTTTAGGCAACTCGACGCGTTTCCAAGGATGGAACCCTTGGGTATTGAGAAAAGTATTTTGGTCCGTATTAAGCTCATAATCATCGCCGACGACGATATAGTCTAAATCGGCGAGGAGAGGCTTTGAGACTTGACTGATAAAGATGGATTCAGGTTTGCCTGGAAGAAAGGAGAACATATGCCATCCTAGCTTTCGACCCACATGGTAAATGTCGTACGTGAACGTGTATATTTTTATCGGACCGCATCCGACAGTGGATGACATTTTTTCTAGAAGCGCATCATACGTGTTCCCTTTAGAAAGAGGTCTCGCGAAATAGTTCAAACCGATGACAGACAGCAGAAAACTATAAGCTAAAGCAATGGTCAGAAAGGCTGCGGCAAGATAGCGGAGTCGACTGTTGCGAGTTAGCCATTGATATAAGCCTTCTGAGAAGAATAAGAACACAAGTGGCGTCAGATAATTCACTCGCGCATGGTAGACTTGAGTCATCATCACCAGCATGGCACTGAACAGCAAAGCGTAAAAGTGGAAGCGATGCTTCCGCCAGAAGAAACAACAGCCGATTGTGGCCCCCACCCAGATGAAAGGCGTTCGCATGATCAGTTTGATGAAATGTAGCAGCCGTTCAAGAGCGCTCTGTAGAAGCACGCTTGTCGAACTAACAGATGCTGAAGGATTAAATCGGCTGATGGTGCAGCCGATTTCTGTTTGAGTGAGAAAATAGGCGAAGGTGTTGCTTAACTCACCGTAAAGAGGAATCAGCAAAATAAAACCAACACTTAACATGCCGCTAAAGCCAGATAACATTGCGCCAAGATAACGGCGGAGGGTCCATTTTTCAGCAACGGCAAGTGTCAGAACTTCGGCAAGAACAAGTGGCCACTGGATGATGGCGGTCAACCAAAAAATCATTTGGAAAACCATTATGCCGCCAACGGCAAATAGGGTCTTAAGTTGCGTTGATTCCGTTTTCCCTGAACAGCGCAAGACAAGCCAGGCGTTGAGGAAAGTAAGGCCCATGACCCACATGTCCAGTCGGTACCAATGTACACCTACGGTGACGTTAGTATCCGACAACAATAATAGAGCAGAAAAAAGGGTAATCCACGGCGAGAATCCCTTTTTTCGCAACCAGATATAGAACAAGACAACAGCAAAGAGGAGTCCTCCAAGCGCGAAACATCTTGGCACAATGAAGTTTCCGGTTATTCGATACAATGTTTCTTGGATGAACCCGCCGAGATAATGGATGAAAGGGGTTGGTGTCGAGGCTGGCACTGTTGGAGTCAGGTGCAACGACCATGCAGGATTCTGATTATAGATTGAAAATCTTCCGATTTCCCTGATGTCGACTTCATCCAGCCATGAAAGCGGATAATATTTAATGGTCGTGAGATGGCAGAGGAGCGTCAGGAGTGAGGCGATGCCTAATATGAGAACGGGCTTTGCGTCTAAAGAATGGAGCAAGTTGATTCGGCCGTCATTTGGAGGACCCGGTTTGAACGAAAAATTCCGATGTCCGAAGTAACTGGCAATCGTCGTAAGGGCGACACATATGCAGTTGGCGGCGGCAGGTGGGACTCCGAGCCAGTCGACGAGTACATAGAGCAGAACGGCTCCGGCAAGCATCATGCCGCCATAGACGACATAGCAACGGAAATACTCTTTCAGGATGTTGCCGCGCGTTCTAAAGACAAACAGCCTGTAACAGACGTATGCGTTTGTGACGGCCAGGAAGTTCGAAGGGATCAGCAGAATCAGATAGTGGACGCTGCCGCCGAGCCATTGATAGAGCCCGGCGTAGACGGCCATACCGAACACGGTATTCCAGCCGCCCACCAGAAGATAGCGAAAGAATTGGCTCTGCTGCGCCGTCAACCGGTTCCGGCAAAAGGTGAATAGTTCATCAGGGCGTCGCACGGGGGCCTTTTTGCGTTAAGGTGAGTTTAGCGAGATAAACGTCGATGGGATCACCCGTTCCGAAACCCGGCAGCTTCATCTTGTGAATGAGCTCCATTGAAATCGTGTCAGGGTTATTCTTGTAATATTGCCAGACATAAGCCTGCTGTGTGTCGACAATGCAGTAGAAGGCGGTGTTGGTATCCGCTTGGTGAAGGGTCTGCAACAAGGGGATGGTGTCGCCACTTGACGGCACAGCCTTCGCGGGCAAGGTCGCCAGCAGTTGCGGGCCGCGCTCGCCGGTGACAACGGCATTGGCCGGCAGAAGCTTCTTTAATTCCTGAACGGCCTGCTTCTGCAGCGTGTTTCGCTTGGGAAGTTCAGACAGGCTCGCCCGCCAGTTCGGATTTTGCACGAACCCAAAGAGAAGAAACACGGCAAAAGCGGCGACCCAGCGTTTTCCTACCACCAAAACGCGGGGGGCTTGCCAGACAAGAAACAGAATCAGGACGGAGGTCACCTGGAGGAGCACCGCAACCTGTTGCGAGGGCTTCAGTGCCGGTGCATAGGGAGCGGCTTGGACAAGCGGGAAAAGGGTGAAGCAGAGATTCGCAGTCAGCAAGGCAGCCGCCAGGATGCAAAGGGTCGGGATCACTTGGGGCTTGTTGAATCTGGCAAGCAAAACGAAGGCGGAGAGAAGGAGCGCGGTCAACAGAATGTATTTTCCGTTCAGGAGCCAGAGGATTTTTTGCGGCAAATTATAGGCCTGGCTGATGAAGGGGGCGAGGTTCGGAAGGTCGCTCTTTGAAACGGCGATGGAGTTGCAGAGCAAGACTGTGACTGCGAGCGCCGCACCCAAAAGGCAAAGCTTGGGCCAGGTGTGGCGGTCCGGGGAACTGCGCAGGTCTTTTCGGGCCTCCAGCCAAAGAAAAGGGATGAAAACGATCAGCGGGATAAAGTAGTGCGCATAATAGCCGTTCATGATGAGGATACTGCAGGTATAGAGCGGAAAACTGAGATAGAACAGCATTTTCCCGTTCCATCGGAAAGGCGATTGGCTCAGGCGGCGGAGAAACAGCAGGGAGGGAAACAGGAAGAAGAGAACAACCAAGACTCCGAGGCGAGTGTCGGTCGGCATTCTGGGAAACGACGAGAGTCCCTTGAACGTGTTTTGCAGATCGAATGGGTTGGGCAGCGCGTAGTGTGCGTTGGAGATCTCCAACAGGCGGTTGACGGTGACGTGTTGCGCTGCGGCATCGCCCGCGACTATCCATCTTACGGTCAGTTGGACGAGGCCGGCAACGGCAAGAAAAGACACGGCCAGCATGAAGCCGTGCAGCCAACGCCGTTCGCGGGTGCGCTTCATCAGTGATATGCTGACACCCAGGCTGAACAATACGATGATCGATTTCTTGACGAAGAAGCCGAGACCGAAGACGCACCCGCCCAAGACGGTGAACAATAGTCCCTTTCGCTGCGTCAGGCAGAAGCCGATCATGAGAACGGATGCCATCAAGACATCGTTGCTGGCGGTACGTTCATACTCTATGACGAAAGGCGTCATGAGAACTCCTGCACATAAGACAAAGACGATCCACGGAAGGGTTCTTCGCGAAAGTGCCCAGAACATCATGAGCCAGGCGAAGGTGTTGATGGTGAAAGGAAAAAGGCGATGGCCCCAGGACGATTGGCCAAACAGCGAATAAGAGCCATAGGTCAACAGATGCAACGCAGGGCAGATTGCATAGGTGTAGGTCTCGCCGCGGGAAACGTCGATAAAATGGCCGGACACAAGCTTTTCTTTTGCACCGCCGGTGTAATAGCCTTCGTCGGTGACAAAATAGCCGTACTCGTTGAGCGAGGGAACGCCGCCGTCACAGTCGATCCAGGGCCATCGCGTAAAGACGATGAGCAAGAGCAGGCAAAGGCACCAGAATAACCTTGCCGTATTTGAGTGCGACAGAAAAAACCGAAGTGAAGTGCGCATAGAGTCGAGTCCTCTGTTTGCCTCAGAAATTGATGCGCTCGTCCTCGATAACCAGCGGCTTGTTTTTAACCTGGGTCCAGATGGCACCGACATATTCACCAATGACGCCGATGAAGAGCAGCTGGACAGAGGCAAAGAAGAAGAGGCCGATCACGATGGGCGCAAGTCCCAGGTTGAAGGTTTGCCAATAAAGGAGCTTGTAGATGAGGTAGCCGATCGCCACAAAGAGGCTCAGGATGGCGAGGAAGAATCCGGCGAAAGCGGCGAGCCGCAGCGGCAGCTTGGTGTGGTTTACAAAGCCGATCATGGCCATGTCGTATAGCGTGAAGAAATTGTTTTTCGTCTTACCGTGCTGCCGGGCGGCTTGGATAAAGGGGACTTCGGCCCGCTTGAACCCGATCTCGCTGACCAGCCCGCGGAAATAGGGGTAGGGCTCGTTGAACTGCCTGATGGCGTTAATGACTTTCCGGTCGTAGAGGCCAAAACCCGTGAAGTTCTGGATTTGCGAGGTTTCCGAGCAGCTGGCCAGCAGCCAGTAGTAGAGGCGGCGGACTTGAAACATCAAAGGGTTTTCGCGGCTTTTGGGCTTCACTCCGCAGACCACTTGGTATCCGGCTTCCCACTGCTTGACAAAATCGAGAATCATTTCCGGCGGCTCCTGCAAGTCGGAGCAGAGCACGACGACGGCGTCGCCGGAGGTCTGCAGCAGGGCGTTAAAAGGTGAGCGGATATGCCCGAAATTATTCGCGTTCAGGATGACCTTGAACTGCGGGTCTCTTGCGGCGATCTCGCGCAGGATCTCCCGGCTGCGGTCCGTCGAGCAGTTGTCCGCAAGGATGATCTCATAGGTGTAGCCGGGCAGCTGGCGGAAGGTTGCCACGATCCGGTCGTAGAATTCCCGGAGATTGTCTTCTTCATTGTAGCAGCCGGAAGCAACGCTGATCTTTTTCATCTGCATGAACCTTTGACTTGCATGTCCCGATGCCAGAGGAGTGTCCGACGAATGGCCTCTGGCAAAGAGATGCGTTGACAGAGTGCCAGTTCCTTTTGCGCGCGGTCCACCGATGGCACATAGCGGGCGGGCAAAGCGCCCTCGGCCTCTTTTCCTAGGACGACAATTTCGTTCGACGTGTCGGCGCACTCCCTCACGAGATGGGCCAGGTCGCGAATGGAAATCGCACAGTTCGAGCCCACATTATAGGCCTGCGAGCGCTGGCCGCGCAACAGAATCGTCCATAGCCACTCCGCCAGGTCTGCGGCGTAAAGGTAAGAGCGCAGCGGCGTGCCGTCGCCGCGGATGACGATGGGGCGGCTTTCCAGGCAGTCCTGGATGAAGTTGCCTATCGCGAAGTGCGTGTCCAAGGGCAGGTAGGGGCCGACGAACGCGAACGGCCTGGCGATGACGCAGTCAAAAAGCTCCGAGGAGGAAGCTTCGAGGCACAGCTGCTCGGAGACCTTCTTGCCTCTGCCATAGGCCGTCGCGGGGGTGCCCTCGTACGTTTCTGGAAGCTGGTCAAGGGTGGGGGGCTGGGGACCATAGACCGCGCCCGAACTGATGAAAAGAATCCGTTTGGCTGAGCATTGGCGCGTGAAGTCGAGGATGTGCCGCGTCCCCTCGGTGATGACAGAGTACATCTCCTCGGGCTGCTCCTGCTCAAGTTGCGCGCTGGCCGCGGTTGCGCCGTGAATAACGAAATCAAAAGGCTGCCGGGTGGTTAGTTCAAACGTCCGGACATCGCCGGCCACAAACTTCAAACCGTTCTGGCCGCAGAAGTCCGGGTTGGAGTCGAGAAAGTGTTTAGGGTCACGCGACAGGACCGTTAACTCGACATCGAGACCGCAAGCATTGCGCAGTCCGAGGAAGCTGTGTAGCAGCCACTTGCCGAAAAAGCCTGTGCCTCCTGTTAGAAAAAAACGCTTATTATCCAACACTTTGCAGAGAGACGGCAACCTGTTGGCAAGCACTTCAACATCCGCTGTCAGAATGACATTGTTCATTGCTGATTGTCATCTGCAATCATATTTAGCTTCATTTCATCTTCGGGAAGGTAGGGAAACATATCCTCGAATTTCCGGGAGACGAGTTTGCCGTCCGGCAGTTTTTCCGATGAAACACGCGGGATCAGCAGTTGCCATTCGGGCGTCATCACATCACAAACAACCGGGCCGTCATACGCGAGAACCTCGTCGATCTTCGCATCCAGATCATCGACCGAGTCGATGCGCACGCCTTTAATTCCGTAGGCCTCGGCGATCCGCAGAGAGTCGGGACACCAGACGCCGCTTTCGGGGCCTTCGCCAAAGAGCCGGCCTTCCATGAAATTACGCTGCGTCTGCCGGATCAGCAGATAGCCGTTATTGTTGAAGATGATGACCTTGATCGGCAGATTGTGGAGCTTGATTGTCGCCAACTCCTGAAGGTTCATCTGGAGGCTGCCGTCCCCGGTGATGACGATCGTTCTGCGATATTCGTTGGCAGCGCACGCTCCAATTCCCGCGACCCAGTAGCCCATCGAGGACAGTCCGCCCGTCGTCAGGAAGCGCTGACCTTTCTTGACCTTCCACGCCTGACAGGCAACATGGAAACAGGAACCCGTGTCGACAAGCACGACATCACCGCTTCCGGTCTTCTCGCACAGCCGCTCGGTGAAATAGTAGGAGTTGACGGGCTTTTCATCTTTGTATTCCGGCTGGACAACGGGATAGTCCTTCTTCCACCTGTTACAAAGGGCAACCCAGGCAGAGGTGTGCTGCATCCGGGCGGCGTCGGCCACAGAAAGCAAAGACACAAGAAAGGCTTTCGCATCACCGTTGATCTTAAGGTCGATGGGAACGCCGGGCTTGTCGAGTTCTTTAGCGTCGACATCGACCACGACCTTGACCGCGTGCTTTCCGAAACGTGCGGAGTCGTGACCCACGGAGGCGGTTGAGAGTCGGCTCCCAACGGCCAGAATGAAATCGGCATTCTGAACCGCGAAATTGGCTGCGCGTTCGCCATAGTTGCCCGGACGCCCGACGTAGAGGGGATGCTCGGATTCGATGAGGTCAATGCCGAGCCGGGTGGTGATCACCGGGATATTCAAGGCTTCAATGAAATTCCGCAACTCGAGGTCGGCCTTGGCAATCCGCACGCCTTGTCCGGCGATGACAAGCGGGCGCTTGGCACTCTTGAGAAACTCCCACGTTTTCAGAAGCTTGTCATGTGGGCAAGCGGGTGTAAGGGCGCTCTTTTCCGGGTGGTAGGGGTATAGGAGCTTTTCCGGAACTTCCATGCGTTGCACATCAAGAGGCACATCGATCCAAACCGGACCGGGGCGTCCATTCATGGCAAGATAGTAGGCCTTCTCCATGTAGAATTGGATTTTCGCGGGGTCGTCGACCGTCACAAAAAACTTGGTCGCCTTTTCCACGAAAGGCTGAATATAGATGCCCTGTATTCCATATTGCCGGATACCGCTCGTTGCCTGATAATTGACGCAAGACAGGGCGGACTGTCCGGAGATGACCATCATGGGAGCCGAATCGGTCCACCCTCCAACCAGCCCGTTGACGATGTTCACGCTTCCAGGACCTGCCGTGACGAGGGCCACGCCGAGCTTTCCCGTGATGCGGGAATAGGCGTCGGCCGCCATTCCAGCGGACTGCTCATGGTGCGTGCAAATGGTCCGGATTGCGGGATGGCGTCCGAGCGAGTCCACCAGAAACATGGCCTGTCCGCCCGAAACCATAAAGGCCGTGTCAACACCTTTGCGCTGCAGGAAGTCGAAGATATAGTCGGAGACCATCATATGAAACCTCGAGAGTTAGAGAACTAAAGCAGTGATTCCATCAGAAACGAGATATCGTCCTTGCGTGTCCGCTGAGCCAGGTTCATGGCCACATCGACGATCATGTCTTCCTGGCCGCCCACAACCTTCCGCTTGCCGAGTTCGACAAAGATGTCTCGCGGGTCAACGTTGAAGCGGACGGCCGCCTTCTTGATGTGTTCGGTGAACGCGCTGAAGACACCCGAAAGTCCGCCCACTAGGCTGAGGGAAGTGATTTCCGAAGGCTTCTTCTGCAAACGCGCGGCGACGATCGTGTCACACACATCCAGCAAGCGGTAAAAATCCAGTCCGGTCTCGACACTCATTTTCTGAAGGATGCCGCAGAGGACTTCCAACTGGCAGTTGCCCGCACCGGCACCGAAACCGCGCAGGGTCGCATCAACAATGGCAGCCCCCGCGTCGAGCGCGGCAAGCGTGTTGGCAACGGCGAGGCTCATGTTGTTGTGCGCGTGAAAACCGACAAGGAGGCCGCATTCGGAGACGATCCGCTTCACGCGTTCGGCGACCTGCTTGGGCAACAGGGCTCCGGCGGAATCCATGAGAATCACCCCGAGTGCGCCGTAAGACTCCATTTTCTTAGCTTCTTGCAAAAGCCGCTCCGGCTCGGCCATGTGGGACATCATCAGAACACCGTACGCTTCGACGTCATGCGCTCTGGCATACTCGATGTGCTGCTTGGTGACATCGGCTTCGGTGCAGTGGCAGCCGACTTTCACGAGCTGGACACCTTGGGCGATGGCCGGCGCGATATGATCATGAATCGTGCCGAATCCCGGTATCAGATAAACGCCCAGGCGGGTTTTTTTCAGATAGGGCTTGGCCGCGGCAAGCATCTCCTCTTCCGTGTGCAGCGAAAGGCCGACTTGAAGCGAGCTCGCCCCCAGCCCGTTCCCGTGGCCCACAACAACCGTGTAAAGTCCAGCGTCGTCGATCGCCGCGCAATAACTGCTGATGCAGTCGGTGGTGATCTGATGGGCATTCGCATGAGAGCCGTCGCGCAATGTGGCATCGAAAAACCGAAGCTTATTCATGTGCGCTCTCCTGTTTCTTACGCGCGAACATCTCGGCGATATGGACAGCCGCGCAGGTGATGATATCCAGATTTCCCGAGTACGGGGGAAGGTAATCGCCCAACCCGGTCACCTGAACCATGGTGGTGACCCGTCCGTTTTCAAAAACGGGTTCCATGATCACCTGATAGCCCGGCACATATTTTTGGATGCGTTTCTCCATCTGCTTGACCGAGAGTCGGAGCGCCTCCATGTCGGGATTGGGAATGAGGGCGTAGATCGTGTTGCGCATGAGGATGGGCGGCTCAGCCGGATTCAGGATGATGATCGTTTTCGCTTTTGGGACGCCGGTGAAATGCAGGATCGCGTCTTTGGTCGTCTGCGTGAACTCGTCGATATTTGCGCGTGTGCCGGGACCGGCCGACCGCGACGCGATGCTGGCAACGACCTCGATGTACTGCACGTCCGGGTGAACCTGGCTGATCGCATACGCCAGAGGTACCGTCGCCTGGCCTCCACAGGTCACAAGATTGACGTTCGGCTCTTCTAAACAGGCCTCCGCATTGATGACGGGAATGCACATGCAGCCGGTTTTCGACGGCGTCAGGTCAATTGCGAATTTTCCCAAAGCCTTCAGAACCGGCGCATGCTGCAGATGGATGCTGGCGGAGGTCGCATCGAAAACGATCTCGCAACAGTCGGGATCTTCGGCAAGTGCGCTGATCGATTGATCAGAAATGGGAGTCCCTAGGCTTGCAGCGAACCGCATGCCCGGCGAGTCGAGGTTGCGACCCATAAACAATGCGCACTCCAGAAGCGGACTCCGGCGAATTTTGACAAGCAGGTCAGCACCGATGTTGCCGGTGCCGATAATGGCGACTTTTGTTTTCACCGGAGTCATGTACCGTTATTCTCCACCGACCGGAAGAGGTTCATCGTTTCCCGTTTTTCTTATTCCCAATCGTCCAAACGAATGCGCTCGCTCTCCACGCCGAGGTCGCGCAAACGATTCTTGAAGGTGTCAATCATAGCCGGTGGACCCGAAAGATAGAAGAGCGAACCTTCCGGCGCAGCGGCATGTATCGCAGCGATGTCCAGTGTCCCCCTGTTGCCGGGCAGCGAGCCGTCTTCGCAATAGACCGTCTTCCCGAAGTTGGGCAGTTCGGCCTCGCAGCGGCCGAGCAGCTCCCCGAACAGGTAGTGCTCTGCCGAGCGGACGCCGTAGCAGAGTGTAACGGTCTGCCCCGACTTTTCCTCAAGCATCTGTTTGAGCAACGACAGGTAGGGTGTGATTCCCACTCCGCCCGCTATCAGGATGAGCCGCCGGTCAGAGGGGAAAAGAAATTCGCCGTAGGGGAGTTTCAGCCAGCACTCGGACCCTTCTTCCAAGGTGTTGAAAATCCGCCCGGTATATCGGCCCTTCACCGAAATCGTTACAGCCAGTTCCTTCGCCCTTTCGGAGGGAGAAGAGGCAATCGAAAAAACGCGCGACTCGGGCCACTGCCTGTCGGGATAGTATTCGTCCAGCGCAAGGTGTAAGAACTGCCCGGCATGGAATTTCGGCACGCGTCCCTGAGGGACGAAACGATAACTCACCACCGAACCGGTGTGCTTCACGACCTCCTCGACGGTCGCTTTAATCTTCACGGGAGTGGCCATGATCAGAACCTCTTCGCAAAGTCGCGGATCTTTTCCGTGACATAGTTGATCTTCGCCTGGGTCAGACCGGGGAAGACGCCCATGAACAGGGTGTGGTTCATGATATAGTCGGTATTCTCAAGACCGCCGACGACGCGGTGTTCGATCATCATATAACCGGGCTGGCGAAGCAGGTTGCCTGCGAACAGACCGCGCGTTTCAATCAGGTTTTCGTCGAGGTGCTGCGCCAGTTCAACCCGGCTGAAGGGTGCGTTTTCCCGAAGCGTCAGAATATAGGCAAACCACGACGGATCGCTGTGTTCGGTGGCGTGCGGAAGGATGAAGAACTGATCCAGATCCCTCAGGCCCTCCGTAATCAGCCGGAAGTTCTCTTTGCGGCGCTCCGTAAACGCTTGCAGCTTCTCCATCTGGGCGGCGCCGATCGCGGCCTGCATATCGGTCATCTTCATGTTGTAGCCGATATGCGAGTAGACATATTTATGGTCATAACCCTTCGGGAGCGTCCCGTACTGCTTGGTAAACCGGCAGCCGCAGGTGTTGCTTTCGCCGCCCTCGCAGTAGCAGTCGCGCCCCCAGTCGCGGAAGCTTCTGATGATCCGGGCAAGCTCCGGATCGTCGGTGATCACGCAGCCGCCCTCTCCGGTGGTAATGTGATGCGCGGGGTAAAAGGAGCCGGTCGCAATATGGCCAAAGGTTCCGGTCAGTTTTCCGCGGTAACGGCTGCCCAGGGCATCGCAGTTGTCTTCAATCAGCCACAGGCCGTGCTTTTCGGCAAACGCGCATACGGCGTCAAGATTGAAGGGATTGCCCAGCGTGTGGGCGATAAAAACGGCTTTGGTCTTCGGCGAACGGGCCTCCTCCAGCTTGGACACGTCGATGTTGTAGGTGCCGATTTCCACATCAACAAAAACAGGGATCAACCGGTTCTGGACAACCGGCGCGACCGTTGCGGGAAAGCCGGCGGCGACCGTAATGACCTCGTCACCCGGAGCAAGCCGGCGGGAGCCCAGCGATTCAGCCGTCAGCGCTGAAACGGCCAGCAGGTTGGAAGAAGATCCGGAATTGGTCAGGATCACATCCGATACGTTATAATAATCCTCAAGCTTTCCGCTGAAATCTTCGGCATAGCGCCCCGCCGTCAGCCAGAAATCAAGCGAAGAATCGACGAGGTTCACCAACTCCTCCTGATCAAAGACGCGGCCGGCATAATTGACGCGGTTTTTTCCGGGAACGAAGGGCGCGCGCTGCGCCGGTGCGTGAACCTGACGGTAATACTCCTCAACCTTCGCAAGAATCTCCGCTTTCAACTGTTCCTGTGACGTCATGCTAAACGGTCTCCATACGCTTCAAGATCGGCCTCGCACGCCGTGCGGGCATCGCCCCCTTCACACAGCACACTCCGGTACCACCGCGCGGTCTTTTCCACCATCTCCTCGCTGCTCCAGCGCGGGTGCCAGCCGAGCTCCCATCCGGCCTTCTCAATGCTCAGGCGGAGGATGGAAGCCTCGTGGGGCTGTTCGGGAGAGCTCTGGTCCACCCACGCGCCCGCCCCCCACGCCTTTACAAAAGCGTCCGCCAGTTTTCCAACCGGCAGCTCGGTGCCCGAAACAGGCCCGAAGTTCCACCCCTCGCACCATTTAGCACCGGGCCGCTCCAGCATCGCCGCGGCGAGCGTCAGATACCCGGAGAGGGGCTCCAGCACATGTTGCCACGGGCGGACCGCGTGCGGGTTGCGCACAGGCGCGGCGCGGTTTGACGTAAGCGCCGCGACCATGTCCGTCACGATGCGGTCGCGGGCCCAGTCGCCGCCGCCGATCACATTGCCCGCGCGGGCCGAGGCCAATTGCACGCCGTGCTCACTCAGCCGGGACGGGCTGAAGAACGAGCGGCGGTAAGAGGCGATCAGGATCTCCGCCGCGCCTTTGCTGGCGCTGTAGGGATCGTGCCCTCCCATGGCATCGCATTCGCGGTATCCCCAGATCTGTTCGCGGTTCTCGTAGCACTTGTCGGTTGTGACACAGACCACCGCACAGGGCCGGTGCCTGTCGCGCACGGCTTCCAGAACGCTGGCCGTGCCCATCACATTCACCTCGAACGTCTCGAAAGGCAAGGTGTAACTGTCGCGCACCAGCGGCTGGGCCGCCAGGTGAAAGACAACATCGGGATCGAACGCCCCCAACGCGTCGCGCATCACCTTACGGTCGCGGATGTCGCCGACCGTCTCGCCAGCCAAGCGTTCGCGCACGTTCGAAAGCGCGTAGTTTGAGGGGAGTGTCGGCGGCGGCAGGGAAAAGCCGTATACGTCAGCGCCGAGACGGTGGAGCCACAACGCCAGCCACGAGCCCTTGAAGCCCGTGTGGCCGGTCAGAAAAATGCGTTTGCCGCGGAACACCGAGAAACTCATGACTCACCTTCCGGCTGCCATCGGGCCGACCACGGTGCGGACCCGCTTTTCCACAGGTCGTTCAGCAACTGATATTCGCGCGGCGTATCCATGCACTGCCAGAAACCGTCGTGGACGAAAGCCGCCATCTGGTTTTCGGCCATGGCCTGTCGCATGGGGGCCTGCTCGAAAAACAGGTCTTTGTCCGCTGCCAGATAGCGGGGAACAAATGCTTTTTCAATCACCATGAAGCCGCCGTTGATGTACCCCTCCACGCGGGCAGGCTTCTCTTCAAAACCGTGCACACACCCGTCGCTCAGCCGCATTTCGCCGAAACGGCCTTCGGGATGAACCGCCGCGACAGTGATCAGTTTGCCGCTGCGGCGGTGAGCTTGCAGCGAGGCGCCGATGTCGATATCCGAGACGGCGTCACCATAGGTCAGAAAAAAAGTTGTGTCGGTCTCTTTAAGATGCTTGGAGGCAAGGGCAACGCGGCCGCCTGTCATGGTGTCGATCCCCGTATTCGCCAGAGTCACCTCCCACTCAGCCTCGACCGCTCGGTCGTGATAGGTGATAGCCCCGTGTTTACCGAGCTGCACCGTGATGTCTGACGCATAGGCGTGAAAGTTCAGGAAATAATCGACAAAACAGTCGCGTTTATAGCCTAGGCACAGGATAAAGCGCGTGACGCCGAAGGCCGCATAGCTTCGCATGATGTGCCACACGATCGGCTGTTCGCCGATCGGCACCATGGGTTTTGGCAACAGTTCGGTCACGTCGCGCAGACGAGTTCCCTTGCCACCACACAGGATCATCAACGGGGGCATCGCAAGGGGCCGCTGCGACTTACAGAATTCACTCATGCGAATCATTTTAGCAAAAGGGATGCGTAAGAAAAACAGACTATTTTAACAATTGTGGGCGGCTGAAAGGCTTTATTCGTTTTTCTGTCGCATAGGGGAAGCGGATGGGGTAAATTGACTGTCATTCAATGACGGAGCACGTATGCGGATTTTAGTGACAGGGTCGGCGGGCTTTATCGGTTTCCATCTTGCCGGAAGGCTGTTGAGGGACGGCCACGACGTGGCCGGCCTGGACAATTTCAACGACTATTACAGCGTGCGGCTGAAGCGGGACCGTCACGCGCTGCTGGCCGATGGGCCTGGCGCTTCGGAACGGTTCCGATTTTATGAGGCCGACATTTGCGACCGGCCGGCCCTGCAGCGCGCGTTCGCTGAAGTCCAGCCTGAATGCGTCGTTCACCTTGCCGCTCAGCCCGGCGTGCGCTACTCGATCACGCATCCTTACGCGTATCAGACCTGCAATCTTGAGGGGTTCCTGAGCGTGCTGGAGAGTTGCCGTCACGCGGCGCGGAAACCCCGCTTGGTGTATGCCTCCTCCTCGTCGGTCTATGGCGGCAATACGGTTCTGCCGTTTTCCGAAGAGCAGGCGGTGGATCACCCGGTCAGCCTCTACGCGGCCACCAAAAAGGCGAACGAATTGATGGCGCATGTCTATACGCACCTGTACGGCTTGCAGACCGTCGGGTTGCGGTTTTTCACGGTGTACGGCCCGTGGTACCGGCCCGACATGGCCATGTATCTGTTCGCGGACGCGATGACGAAAGGACGGGCGATACAGGTGTTCAACCACGGCGAGATGCGTCGTGACTTCACCTACGTCGATGACATCGTGGACGGGATCGTGCGTTGCGTGCGGGCCGAAACGTTCGCGCCGTACGAGATTTTCAATATCGGCAACAACCGCTCCGAGCGGCTGATGGACATGATCGGGCTGCTGGCCGCGGAACTGGGAGTGACGCCCGCGTTGGAGTTTTTGCCCATGCAGGACGGGGATGTCCCGGCAACCTGGGCGAACATCGATAAGCTGCGGGCTCAAACCGGCTATGAGCCGACGACGCCGATCACGGTGGGGGTCCCCAAATTCGCCGCTTGGTTCCGTGAGTACGCTGCGAAAAATCGCGAGTGAGGAATGTGCGGGAATGCGGTGGTCTTTTTATAACCTGCTGTTTGCGTTGGCGTATCTGGCGATGCTTCCGCAGTTTCTTTTGCGGATGAGGCGGCGCGGCGGATACCGAAACCGGTTCGGCGACCGGTTTGGACGGTATCCCGACCATGTGTCCGAGCGACTTCAGCGGATGAAAAGTCCGGTCTGGATTCATGCGGTGAGCGTGGGTGAGGTGTATGTGGCTGACCAGGTGATGCGGGCCTTGCGTGAGCGGCGGCCGGAGCTGCGTTTCGTCTTCAGCACGACCAGTTCAACCGGATGGAAAGAGGCGGAAAAGGTGGTTGGCCCGGAGGATGTGCTCATCTACAACCCGCTTGATTTTCCGGCCTGCGTGAAGCGTGCGTTGGATGCGATCCGCCCGTGCGCCTTCATCTTGACCGAATCGGAGATTTGGCCCAACATCATCCGCTCCTGCCACCGGCGCGAGGTTCCGCTGTTTCTGGTGAACGCACGGGTTTCCGACCGCTCCGCACCGGGGTATCGCCGGTTGCGCTTCTGGTTCGGTCCGGTGCTGAGGATGTTCACGGCGATCATGGCGCAGTCCGAGACCGACAAGCGGCGGCTGGTCGAGGCGGGCGCTTCGCCGTCGGGGATCGAGGTGACCGGAAGTTTCAAATTCGATGTGGCCAACCGGAACATGGAAAAGGAACAGTCGGTCGCCGCGTTCTTGACGCGGCATGATGTGGGACGCGACCGGATCGTTTTGCTGGGCGGTTCGACGTGGCCAGGCGAAGACGCGGTCTTGCTCGGAATATATAAGCGGCTCATTCAGCGGCACCGTGAGTTGCGGCTGGTGATCGTGCCGCGGCATTTCGAGAAAGCCGATGCGGTGCAGGCCGCAATCGAGAAGGCCGGGTTTGTCTGTGTGCGTAAAAGTCGCGAGGTGCTCGACCACCGACCACCGACCACCGACCACTCTGTCATTCTGGCGGACACGACCGGGGAACTGATGGGCTTCTACGGGAACGCGGATCTTGTTTTTGTGGGGAAGAGCCTGTGTGAGCATGGGGCGCAGAACATGATTGAGCCCTGCCTGTGCGGCGCGGCGACGCTGGTCGGACCCAATACGGAAAACTTCAGGCCGGTCATGTCGGACCTTCTGGAGAGCGGGGCCTTGATCCAAGTTCCGGATGCGGAGTCGCTGGGGCGCGAGGTTGAGCGTTTAGTGGCCGATGCGGAGGCGCGTCAGGCGCTCGGTGCGCGCGGCGTGGCCGCGGTGCTTAAGCGCAAGGGTGCGGTCGGACGGTGTGCGGTGGCCATGGCGGTTCAGATCAATACGTAGCGGTAACGTTTGCAACGCCGCGGCGGCATCGATAAAGAAACGGGTTTAAGTCATGATGAAGTTGTTCAAACAGGTGACGGGGCACAGCAGCCTGAGTGTGGCCGCAAGTTTGATGTTCGGCGCCTTTCTGTCCGTGTGGCTGCGCACGTTGGACGCGGTGGCGGGGCGAACCGCTTACAGCCTGGCCGCTTTCGCGATTGTGGTTGTGGTCGGCGTCTTGGCCGGGTTTATCGTCATGTGGTGGCCGTGCAGTAAAATGAAGGCCCCCGCTGTCCTGTTGAGCCTGGTGTTTCTGCTCTTGGCCTGTTGGTTGGTCTTTCAACTGGCGGCGGTTAAAGGGGTTACAGTAGGATGGCAGCGCATTTTGATGGACACGACACGGACCTTCGAACTCGCGATGCTGACATTAGGTAAGACGGCAGCCTTTTTCTTGGGTGTTCCGGCTGTATTGGCGGGCGTTGCAGGACAGATCGCTGTGCAGAGCGGACCTCGTGACGTGACGCGACCTGTCGGGCGCCCCTTTGTCCAGTTAACTCTATTATGCGCTTTGCCGGCTTGGGTGGGGTATGTCCTGGGTGCAGGCTTCCTGGTGCCGGTTTTCGGAGTGGAGGGCTTTACGCGTTTGGCTGCCTTGTGGTTCGGCGCGTTGGCCTCGTTTGCGGTGTTGTCAGGCACGGCGCGTTGGACAGTTCCGCGTCGGTTGACGGCGTGTTTGCCCTTGGCTGTCGTTGTCGGACTGGTGATGGTGTTGAGTCCGAAGCGGGCCGGGTCTGTTTTGACAGAGGGCATGTTCGGCAGGCTGGTCCACCGCGACAGTGGCTTTGCGCAAGGAACGCCGGTTTTCGAGCACCATTCGAAACGCCAAACGGTAGCTGTATACGAAGATGCCGACTATCAGTTTGTCTTCGCGCTGGACGGACGCCCCGTGTTGTTTGGCAATCGCTTCCATACGGCGCGGACATTGAGCGGCTATATTCCTCTCTTGGTGCGGCCATCCTGCAAAAAGGCGTGTGTGGTGGGCGCTGACGCAGGGTTGTTTCTGCCGTTTATTATACGGGCGGGCGTTCAAAACGTATCCTATGCGGGCACCGATACCGATGTCGTGAACTTGGCGTTGGCGGCAGACGGATATTTGACGGGTGACGAGACCGCTGAAAAGGCGGTCTTACATGCGGGGGTCAGCCTGTCCTCGCAGAGCGCATACGACATCCTGTTTGTGACTCCTGACCCTGTTTGGATGCGGGGTTCGAGTGCGGCATACGGACGTTCCTGTTTTGGCCGGTGCCGCAAAGCGTTGTCGGCTGACGGCATCGTGGCCGTGCATGTGGACGGTCGCGCGCTTTCGCCAGAGCGGTTCGCGTCGATTGCGAAGGCGTTTGCCGCGGAGTTTCCCGGCATGCAGGTTTGGTGTACAGGCGCGTACGACTGGTTGCTGTTGGGCAGCGCGAAAGAGATTAAGACCCCCGTGGATGGCATGTTGAGCATGCTGGAAAAACCGCTCGTGTTTCGCGATCTCGCGCGTGGCGGACAGCAGGCGTTGCCGGAGATATTATCGTGCATGGTGTGTGACGGTAAAGGCCTGTCCCCCTGGTTAGCGCGTATGGAACCGGAGTCCGCATGGCGTGCGGAATGGCGTGCGCCGCAAGCGGTTTTTGCGAAAGAAATGACGGCTTTGCAACCGGTCGCGCTGGAGGGGTGCCGCCAGTGGAAAGCGCAGTGGGTTCTGCCGGGCGAACTGGATATGGATGTCTATGTTGCCCTGCTCGATAAAGTGGGCAAGAGTCTGGGGGCGCGTGTCGCGAGCGTGACGGCGCTGGCAGAGACCGCAAAGGGGCGGAGCGAGGCCGCGTTGGATGCGGCGAGGGCGGCGGCTAAGATCAACCCGCACGACGCCTTGCTGGTTCAGCTTTCGGAGATGCTGGAGCTTGAAGCGCGGCGTCGAATCAAGATCGGCGATTTCAAAGGCGGGGCAAAGTGTTACGAAAGCCTGCTGTCTTTTTCGTCGGAAACCGCCCGATCCCATTACGGCTTGGCCTATTGCCTGCGGGCGAACGGCGAAAATGAGGCCGCCTATTTGCATTTTGCCCGCGCCGTGGCGGCAGCGCCGGAACAGACCGGCTATCGGATGGAATTGGCGCAGGTGGCCCTGTCGATCAGCGAGTTTGCCGAAGCCGACCGGCAGTTTCAAGAGGTGCTCAAGCGCGAGCCCGCCAATCCCGAGGTGCTGTTCCGGTATGCGAAGGGATTGGCGTGGAAGGAGCGCCCGGACAAGAATATGGCACAGGTGCTAAAACTGGCCGAGCGCGCCTGTGTGCTGACAGCGTGGGACAACTCCGAATATGCATACGGTTTGGCTGACCTCTATATGGACGCCGGGCGCGTGCTTGAGGGAATGGGGCTCAAGCGGCGTCTCAAGGAAGGCATCAAAACAAAGCAGCCTCCTGCGCCCTAAGCAATCATATGGGCGAGCAGCACGCCGTCTTGCTCTGCCGCATGGGGTTCGCACGTGACCAATTGGCGTTTGTGTGAGGACGGAACCCCGCTGATTCCGCAGGCGAGATACTCGCCGGTCCAGCCGTGAGCCAGCCCTTCTCTGTCGAAATGCTCAACCAGCACTTCAACCGGATGGCCGACAAGACCCTGTGCAAACGTTTTGCGCTTCAAGCGGCCCAGCCGAATCAGTTCAGCCGCCCGGCGCTTGCGCTCGGGTTCAGGGACGGACGCGTCGAACGTGGCGGCCGGCGTGCCGGGACGTTCGCTGTAGGGAAAGACATGCAGATTGCTGAACGGGAAAGCTTCGACAAGCGCACGCGTATGCTCAAACGCCTCTAACGATTCTCCTGGAAACCCCGTGATAACGTCGGCGCCGAGACCGATGTGCGGCACCCGTTCGAGGGCCTCATGCAGCGTGCGTTCTATACCTTCCACGGTATAGCGCCGCCGCATGCGGGAGAGGATCGCATTGTCGCCGCTTTGAATCGGCAGATGCAGGAATTTGCACAGTTTAGGGGTCTCGGCCATGCGTGCGATCACGTCGCGTTCGACGGTCCCGGGCTCGACGGACCCGAGACGAAGCCGTCCCAAGCCGGGCAGGGAGGCCAGGGCGGCAAGCAGATCGACAAGGCTGCGGGAGCCGTCTGCATAGCACGCGATGTTGCACCCGGTCACGACGATCTCCTGGAACCCCGCGTCCACAAACGCCTTCGCCTCGTTTAGACACGCGTCGAACGGTCGGCTGTAAGGCTGTCCGCGCGTGTGTGGCACGATGCAATAAGAGCAGAAAAAGTCGCAGCCGTCTTGAATTTTCAGCGAAGCCCGTTGCGTGGACAACGCGGGTGCGATAGGGGAGAAGGTTCCGCTGATGCCGAGGTGCCGTAGCACCAGAGGCACCAAGGCCTCCTTCTGTGTACGCGGCACAATGAGATCAAGGCCCAAACCTTGAAGCGTTTCGGAAGCGACCGCCTCAACCGCGCAACCCACCAGCACGAGGCAGGCATCAGGCGACTTCTTCCTCACGGAGCGGATCAGTTTAAGGCACTCGTTTTCTGCGGATTGCGTGATCGCGCACGAGTGGAGCACAACCACGCGGGCACCCGTTTCAATCGGCACGCGAGTGAAACCGGCGGCTGAAAAACCGGCCTCAAACTGTGCGGTTTCAGCCCGGTTCAACCGGCATCCGAAAGTCTTGAATGCGACCGTCATGGGGGACCACGGCGCTAGCCGAATAACGAGGTGGAGAGGTAGCGCTCGCCCGTGTCGGGCAGAAGGGCGACAATGAGCTTCCCGGCATAGTCCGCCTGTTTTGCCAAGCGCATCGCTGCTGCGACCGCTGCGCCGCTCGATATCCCCGAAAGAATCCCTTCCTCGCGCGCCAAACGGCGGGCGATGTCAAGCGCCTCCTCAGTCTGAACAGACAGGATTCCGTCGATGACCGAGAAATCGACCACTTGGGGTATGAAGTTTGCGCCGATTCCTTGAATTCCATGTGCGGAGGGGGTGAGCGGCACGCCGGCTTTATGCTGTGAAAGCAGAGGGCTTTCGACAGGCTCGACGGCGATCATCTTCACGCCCGCTTGAATACTTCTGAAATAGCGGCCGATGCCGACGACCGTGCCCCCCGTGCCGACGCCCGCCACGACGGCGGCGGCCTGCCCGTCGGTTTGGGACCAGATTTCGGGGCCGGTGGTGCGCTCGTGGATAAGCGGGTTGGCGGGATTCGCAAACTGATTCGGCATGTAAAAACGCTCCGGGGCTTCGCTAAGAAGCGCCTGCGCTTTTTGCACGGCACCCGCCATGCCGGTTTCTGCCGGTGTGAGAACGAGTTGCGCACCCATGGCAGCCAACACGCGGCGGCGCTCAAGGCTCATGCTCTCCGGCATGGTCAGCGTGACCGCATAGCCGCGCGCGGCGCCAACCATGGCCAGCGCGATGCCGGTGTTGCCGCTCGTCGGCTCGACAATCGTCATGCCGGGCGTGAGCGCGCCGCTGCGCTCGGCTTCCCAGACCATCGACGCGGCGGTCCGGCACTTGACAGAGTAGGAGGGGTTGCGCCCCTCGATCTTAACGGCGATCTTGGCGTGCAAGTCATGCGTCAGCCGGTTGAGAAAGACCAACGGGGTGTTACCGATCGAGAGAGAATTGTCGATGAAAACGGTCATAAGTAATCCTCCAAAAATGCGTTTGATAGTACTTGATTTCTGACTGCCCAAAAAGCACTTTCGACGAAATACTCGATTCGTGGCATGTTGGATTGTCCCGAGGCGTAAAATCGGATATAGTTTCGCCCATGGTACGTACAGGCATCGGTTTTGATTCGCACCGGCTCGTCGAAGGGCGTCGGCTGGTGTTGGGGGGCATCGAGATCCCGCATGAACATGGCTTGATCGGGCATTCCGATGCCGATGTGCTGACGCATGCGCTTTGCGACGCGCTGCTGGGCGCCGTCGCCGACGGCGATATCGGGCAGCATTTCTCCGACAGGGATGCCCAGTGGAAAGACGCGGACAGCACGATGCTGCTGGCGCGGGTGATCGAGCGGTTGGCGAGGGCGGGTTGGCGCGTGGTGAACACGGACGCCACGGTGGTGGCAGAGGCCCCCAAACTGCTGCCTCACATCTTGGCCATGCGGACGCGCCTCGCAGAGGTGATGGGCATCGATTTGGCGCGGGTTTCGGTGAAGGCCAAAACCAACGAAGGCATGGACGCCGTGGGTCGCCGTGAGGGCATCAGTGTCATGGCGGTGGCAACCGTGGCGCAGCAGGCCGGGTATGGGCAAGGCGTTTGAGTTTGAGGGAGTGATAGGATGCATTTTTACAACAGCATGACGCGCAGTAAGGAGTCGCTGGTGCCGATTGAAGCGGGGCACGTCAAACTGTACACCTGCGGCCCGACAGTTTACAATTTCGCCCACATCGGAAACTTCCGCGCGTACACCTTCGAAGATGTGCTCCGGCGCACGTTGCTCTACAACGGCTGCCGCGTCACGCAGGTGATGAACCTCACTGATGTGGACGACAAGACTATCCGCGGCGCAACGGCCGCAGGCGTGCCTCTCAAAACCTTCACCGCACCTTACGTGCAGGCTTTTTTTGCGGACCTCAAAACGCTGAACATTCAGCCTGCCGAGGTCTATCCTGCGGCCACCGACCATGTCCCGGAGATGTTGGCGCTGGTGGAAAAGCTTTTCGCGCGCGGCTTGGCCTACAAATCGGACGATGGCTCGGTCTACTTCAGTGTCGCCAAACTCCCCGGCTACGGCAAGCTTTCGCATTTGGATCGCGATCAGTTGCGGGCCGGCACGCGCGTGGCCCAAGACGAGTACGAGAAAGAGAGCTATGGCGACTTCGCCGTGTGGAAAAGCTGGGACGCCCATGACGGAGACGTGTTCTGGGATTCGCCGTGGGGCAGGGGCCGTCCGGGCTGGCACCTCGAGTGCTCGGCCATGGCGATGAAGTATCTCGGCGAGACGTTCGACCTCCACACGGGCGGTATCGACAATCTTTTCCCGCACCACGAAAATGAAATCGCCCAAGCGGAAGGCGCCACGGGCAAGCCGTTTGTAAACCTTTGGATGCATTGCGCTCATCTGCGTGTGAACGGCGAAAAGATGTCGAAATCGCTCGGCAATTTCTTCACGCTGCGCGACCTGCTCGGAACGGGTTGGTCGGGACGCGAGATCCGGTATGTGCTGATCAACGGGCACTACCGGCAGCCCCTCAACTTCACGTTTGACGCGCTCGATGCCGCACGCTCGTCGCTGGCGCGTATCGACGAGTGTGTCGATGCGCTGACCGTCCTTGCGGGGCAGACGGCGTCCGGCGCGTTGCCGGCGTGGGCGGTGCTGGGCCGTCAGGCATTCGAGGCTGCGATCAACGACGACCTGAATGTGCCGGAGGCGTTTGCCGCGCTCTTCGCGTTGGTGCGCGAGAGCAACAGCGCCATGCATCAGAGCGCGCTCACGCCGGAGCATGCCGCCGCGGTGCTCGCCGTCTTTGACGCGCTCGACGGGGTGTTCGGCCTGATCCGTTTCGGACGTGCGTTAGGCGCCGGGATGCCTCCGGAGATCGAGGCGCTTGTGCAGGCCCGGGCCGCCGCCAGAGCCAACAAAGATTTCGCTGGATCGGACCGACTCCGCGATGAGCTTGCCGCGAAGGGCTGGGAAGTGCGCGATTCCAAAGAGGGTCAAAAGGTCAAGAGACTGTAGCCTATGCCGTATGGAAAGTTCATCACGTTCGAAGGGCCTGAAGGAAGCGGGAAGTCCACTCACATCCGTCTGTTGGCAACGTTTTTGCGCGAACAGGGAATCCGTGTGACGCTCACGCGGGAACCTGGAGGGACACCGTTGGGAGAGGCGATCCGCGGGCTCTTGCAGCATAACGGATCGGGCGAGGCGCCGGTCGGGCGGGCAGAGGTGCTCCTGTTTCTCGCGAGCCGCGCACAGCATGTCGAGCGACTCATCAGGCCCGCGCTGGAAGCTGGAAACTGGGTGCTGTGTGACCGGTTTGACGATTCGACCTTAGCCTATCAGGGATACGGGCGAGGGTTCGACCTGAATGAACTGCTTGCGGTGAACCATTTCGCAGTGGGCGGCCTCAAGCCGGATCTGACGGTACTGCTGGATGTCACGCCTGAAACAAGCCGGGCGCGTCTGGCGACACGTCACTCGCTGACCGCCAGCGCGCCAGACCGCATCGAGTGCGAGGCTGAGGATTTCCATATCAGGTTGCGAAACGGTTTTTTGAATCTGGCGCGTCGGGAACCCGACCGTTTCGTGGTGCTGGCGACCGAACGCGAACAAGACGAGGTCGCCGCTGAAATCCGCTCGGCCGTTATCCAACGCTTGACGGAGCCTGCCGATGCGTGTTGACGATACCTTCCAGATGGTGAAGCGGGCGATCGATAGGGGGCGGCCCGCTCACGGGTATCTCATCATCGGACCGGTGCGGGGTGTGGCGATGGAATTGGCCGTCCGCATTTTGCAGGTGTTGTTCTGCAAGAGCGACCATGCGCCGTGCGGTTCGTGCGACTCCTGCCGTCACGTGGTTGAGCGGATTGAAGCCGACATCCACTGGGTTTTTCCTGAGAAGAAATCGCGCGTCATCAGTGCCGAACAGATCCGGGAGAAACTCATTAACGAGGTGACGAAGACGTCCTTCTCTGGCGGTTGGAAAGCGGGGGTGCTGGTCGGCGCCGATCGGCTGAACGAGTCCTCGGCAAATGCTTTTTTAAAAACGTTGGAAGAGCCGCCGGAAAAGACCCTTTTCCTGTTGCTTTCCGACGCGCCGCAGCAGTTGTTGCCGACCATCGTGTCGCGGTGCCAGCGGATCGACCTCGATGAGGTGCGGGAGTTGGGCGAACCCTGGAAGAGTCGCGTGATTGAAACCTTAGCGAGCCCGTTGCTTGGCAAACCGTTGGAAGGGCTGGCCATGTCGAATGTGCTTTTCTCCGTCTTGGATGACATCAAGCGCAAAGCCGAACAACTGGTTAAAGACGAGGCGCTGAACGATTCCAAAGTCGACGATGACGATGAGGTGTTTGACGCTAAAGTGAGCGCGCGTTACCGCGAACTGCGCACCGACTTCCTGCTCACGCTGTTGCGCTGGTTCCGCGATCTTTTTGTGCTGAAGGCCGGAGGCGACTCGACCCTTGTCTTCAATCGTGCCAAGCTCGACGTGTTGAAGGAGCGTGCTGCGCGTCTGACTTTGGCGCAAGTGCTTTACAACCTTCATGCGGTTGAGGAATTGGCGCGTCAGATGGAAAAAAGCCTTTCGGAAGAAACCGTTCTGGCATACGCCATTGACCGCATCCATCATGGGGTGACCTAGGAATTCAGAATGCAGACAGTCGCACGCATACGCATGCCGGAAAACGGCATCTTTCTTTGTCGGGTTGCCCCCTCGCTGTCGCTGATGCCAGGTGATCCTTGCATGGTCGAGCTGGACTATGGAATGGATACGGGCGTGGTGCTGGAGTTGTACGGAATCAACGAGAACGCGGAGGGTGATGAAAAAGCGCCCACGTTTCGCGTCATCCGCAAGCAGTTGCCGGAGGACGACAAGCGGATAGGGGAGAACGCCGCGCTTGCGGAAAAAGCGAAACAGGCGTTCATGCTCTCGGTCAGCCGCGAGAAAGGGCATGTCAAATTGTTGCACAACCGCTTCTCGTACGGCAGGGACCGCTTCTTCATCCGGTACGGCGCCCAGCTTCCGGTCGACTTGCGACGTTTCGTGGGGCAACTGCAACGTGATTTTAAGACCCATGTGGATCTGTGGCAGGTCGGTGTGCGCGATGAGGCCGCGCTGGTGGGCTGTCTGGGGCCCTGCGGACGTGCGGTTTGCTGCTGCACGTGGCAGCACCAGTTTCAGCCCGTGAACGTGCGGATGGCGAGGGTTCAGGAGATGTCGCTTAATCCGGCGGCGATCAACGGAAGTTGCGGCCGGTTGAAATGTTGCCTGCGTTTTGAATACGACCAGTACCGCGTGGCGGGTTCGCATCTGCCGGAAAACGGCAGTGTGGTGCTGTGTGCTGAATTTGAAGAGGTTGAAGCTTTGGTTGTCGGTCGCGACGTGATGCGGGGCCGGTTGACGGTCCGGACGCGAGACGGTCGTTTCCTGACTGTCGCGTCCGACGCGATTACGGTCGTGCGTGCGGCATGTGTAGAGGATACAGGCAAGGAGGGAAGTCATGAAGATACTGGTAGTGAATGGGCCGAATCTTAAGTTGCTGGGCATGCGCGAACCCTCCATTTACGGGAGCGAGACACTTGACAGCATCTTGAAGCGCCTGACGGAGCATGCGGCGGCGAAGGGCGTGCGCGTTGATGCGGTGCAAAGCGATCATGAGGGGGACTTGGTTACGGCGATCGGCTCGGCACGCGGCGCCTATGACGGGATTGTGATCAACCCCGCCGCTTATACGCATACGAGCGTGGCTCTTCGCGATGCGCTGTCCGCATGCGGAGTGCCTGCCGTTGAGGTCCATCTTTCGAATACGCACAAGCGCGAAGCGTTTCGTCATGCGAGCTTGACCGTGCCTGTGTGCGTCGGGCAAGTGTTGGGCTTTGGCGGAGCCGGTTACACGTTGGCGCTCGATGGGCTGTTGCACTATCTCGCCACACAAAACAAGGAAGTTCAGAAGTGAAAAAAAGCAATACGGCGGTCAATCTTTGGATAGTCGGTTCAATCGGCATCGACGATATTAAGACGCGGACTTCGGACCGTAAGAATCTGATGGGGGGCTCTTTGCCTTTCAGTACGGCGGCGGCTTCTTTCTTCACCACGACCGGCGCGGTGGGGGTGGTGGGCGGCGACTTTCCGGCGGCGTTTGATCGGCGTTGGAAGGCGTTCGGGACGGACCTTGCGGGTGTGCAGCGTAAAGAGGGCGCGACCTTCCGCTGGGCGTGTGTATACGATAACAACATGATTGAGCGTGAGACGCTGAAGACGGAACTCGGCGTCTTTGCGGATTTCATGCCGGAATTGCCGGAGTCCTACAGGCGAGCGCCGTTCGTTTTGCTGGGAAACATTCAGCCGGAGCTTCAGTTGCATGTGCTCAAGCAGTCGGCAGGGGCTAAGTTTGTGGCGCTCGATACCATGAACCTTTGGATCGACATCGCCAAACCCGCCTTGCGGCGCGTGATCCGCCGGGTCGACCTGCTGACGGTCAACGACGGCGAAGCCCGGCTGCTGACCGGAAAATGGAATTTATGCGACTGCGCCGCGGCGATCCATAAAATGGGACCTGCCTATGTGATCATCAAAAAGGGCGAGCACGGCGCGCTGCTATTCTCCAAGCGCGGCGTTTTCATCGTGCCGGCATATCCGGTGCGCAAGCTGGTTGATCCGACCGGAGCCGGCGATTCGTATGCCGGTGCCTTTATGGGGTATCTGGCCCGTGCGGGTCGTGTGACCGACGGCGTGTTGCGGGAGGCTCTGCTGCATGCGAGCGCGGTGGCCTCCTTCAGCGTTGAGGGCTTCAGCCTCGAGTGCCTGGAACGTCTGACGCTTGCCCAGATCGGGAAACGCGTCGCAGAATTAAAGCGCATGATGGCGGTGTGAAGGAGTGTCGGGGTGTCATGGTCGCCTTTCTGGTGTGATCGGGATTTCCGTGGGCACCGGCAATTTCTGCTTCAGCAGTTTGGCGCCTTCGCCCACGAGCCGTAAGTACCAATCACTCGGCATCCCTTCGTGCCCGACAAAATGCCCCTGTGTCGGCGGCGTGTCGGTGACCTTGAAAATAGCCGTGCCCTCATCGACCTCATCAAACATCGCCACATGAACCGAGTCCACGCCGGCTAAAGCACGGCGAAGCGGCCTCCCCCGGGAGGCAGCAGATACCGGCTGACACCCATCTTTTCGTCGGGTTGGCCAGCGCAGTCAGCGCTGCGGCTTTGTCGTTCCCGAGGCACGGGTCGAAGAGGATGGACATCGCAAGCGTGCGGTCGCTCATCTGCGGTTCGCGGTCCGGTGAAAGCCACGGCAGGTTGTCGATGAACAGGCGCTGCCCGGCACTCCAGAATTTTCCGGTTGCGGCCTTCAATAATGTGTTTCCGCGTTCGCGCGCCTGTTGCGCGGTCGCGGTGTCGCCCAGGGCCTCGGCAAGCGGTGCCAGCGCCTGGGTGTACATCGCCGCCGCGTAGAGATTGAAGGGGCACTGCCGGGCGCGTTGGCTCTTGTATGCCGTATGATCGATCCAGACGTTAGGAAGGCCGAGATTTTCAACGGGGAGCAGCCCGTCTGCACCGCGGAGATTCCACAGATAATCCGCAAACTTCAGCAGTCTCGGATAGGGTTCGCGAAGCGCCTCCCGGTCACCGGTCTCGAGATAATTGTTCCAGTTGTCGAAAACGAAGCCGACTCCATGATCCAGCAGAGGACCCCAGTAAGCCGACTCCAGTTCACGCTGCGGCAGGCGCGCCAACCGGTCGTAGCCCGGATAGCAGTCCAGGAAGAACCCGCTTTTTGTCAGGCCTTCGCTGAAAGTGCGCAGGAAACGCGCCGTGATCCGCGTTTCTCCAAACGCATAACGGATCGCATGCAACTGGTGTCCGCCATCGCCGCTGTATTGCTGCCGTTCCCGTCCTCCGCCATCGACCACTGAATCAAGTGCCGAGTTGCGCAGCGTATTGATGCCGGCGTCAAACAACCGCTGCAAGGGTGCCTCGGAAGTCCGGATCAACGGCTCGTGCGGCCAACAAACACATTCACACCCTCGCGGCAGATGAAGCGCGACCAGCAGAAAAAGCAGCTGTCCAGCCAGCGGGTTTTCTTCGGGTCGTGGCTTTCCTGCGCCATCAGCTCCACGATGGTTCCGGCAGACGCATCGATGGTGAATCGCGGGAACCCGGCGATTTGTTCCGACATCTCGAACGTGGCTTCGACGCCCTGATCAGCCTTCGGCGTTTCCGGAAACTCCCAGACGCTATCCCCTTTCGCCACGCCTGCCGGAGTCTCGTCCACGCGAAACGACTTCTCCATCCGCACGTCGAACCAATCGGCAGGATCACGCAGCCACTGCACGCGGCCGGAATGTGCCAGCCCCTTCGCCGGAATGACGGTCTCCCGCGTGGCCGGAATCTGACGCACGCGTATGGAAGAAACCTCCGGCGCGGTGCTGTCCACGCTGTCGTTTGACCAGTGGCCGTCCGCGCGGCATGAGATCGGCTTGTCGGGCGGACAATTCACTTCTCTCGAAGGCACCCAACGCGAATCGGGGCTGAAGTCCGCCGTGTCCCAAGCCGGGCATCAAACTCCTCCTGCAGGGCGCGGAGAAACCAACGTTTGTATTGACCCGGACGGTGTGCGCGGTCGAGCAGGGCTTGCCAGGTGCTGTCGCTCACCAAAGAAATCTTTTTCGCCTGCGTTTCAATGGCAAGGTTGAAAATCATTCCCGGACGCCCACCCGGCCAGGTGCCGTCGCCGTGCCCGTAGAACAACACTTCAATGCCGATTACATTCCTGCCCGGTTTCAGGTACGGTTTCAGATCCACCGGATCGGCATCGAGGTTGCGCGGGTCGCACGGCGCAGGTCACTGGACGCGCGACCATTGACCGTGAGTTTGTAGCGGCTGTCGGCGCTGAGCCAGCCGTCGGCGCGCGTCGGGGCGTCCGCCAGTTCGACCTCCTTGCGGAACAGCACGAAGCTGTTAGGCAAGGTCCGTTCCGCCGGCAGCCAGATCCATTTTGCCGGGGCCAGCGACACGGCCCGGGGACGCCATGCAACCTGTGACACCGCCTTGCGCCGGGCATCCGTTGCCTCCGAGGCGGACAACGGCACAGGTGCCTCTCCCGCATGCGCCGCGATAGCCAGCATCAGCCATGGCATTGAAAACCACATCGGTTTGATCGGTGAGAAGGTCTGTTTCATGGTGTGTGTGATAAAGGGGTTCATTTGATCTCCGTCGTGTTGTCATCCCGGAGATAGACAGACCCGAGCAGCCCTGCGGGTGTCAGCGGGGTGTCCTTGGATACGGTGGCCGCGGTGGTCGAGGTGAGTCGCTGCTCGACGGGCAGGGCCGCGTCTCCGGCGAGGCGGTTGTTCCAGGTGTTGACGACATCCACCTCGAGCCTGTTCGTGCCGGGCTTCACGGCCGATGCGATGTCCAACTGATACGGCGGATGCCAGAGCGTGGCGATTTCTTGGCCGTTTACGCGCACGACGGCGATATCATTGACTTGGCCGAGGTCGAGAATCATGGCGGAGCCGGGCTGGCGCTGTCCCGAAACTTCAAACGTCCGGCGATAGGTGGCCTTGCCGGAGAAGTGCTTGATGCCCTCTTCAGGACGCTTGGTCCAATCCGTGAGTGTGTCGAAAGTAATCTTCTCAGGCGCACCCCAACCCGGCGTGAAGCTGACTTCCCACGGCCCGGCGATTTCCACCGGGACAGCAACGGGTGAAACCTTCAGCGTACGAACCCGGCCATCAGCAAACTTAACCTCGTATTCCCCCGGCTCTCCTCCCTGAGCTACGATCTGGCCAGCCTTATTACGCCTCAATTGAACGGGCACCGCGCGACTCTCCTTTTCCGGTTTCTCCATCGCAGTCATCAGCCCAACGATCTCCGCCTCACCCAACGGACGGGCAAATGCCTTGATGGCGCTCAACTCGCCGCGATATTTCGCATCGCCGGCGCTTCCCGCGCCGAAATGAACCTTGTGCGTACTCTTTAAGCCCGTCCGCGCCAGCACGCCGTTGAGATACAGACTGGGTTGGCCGTCACGATACACCACGGTCACATGCGTCCAGTTCGTGAGTGCTGCGGCATGAACGAGCGTGGGCGCAAAATAGTCCCCGCCATGCTCGAACAAGCTCACGCCGTTACGCCCGACAGCCAGTCCGCCGCCTGCGTTGGCAGGATCGGGTCCAAAACTGCCACCATGCGTTGGGAAGAACACGTCGTTGCGCTTCTCAGAAAACCCCACAATACCGCTGTTCGCCTCACCGATGAGCGTGGTGTCATCCCCTGGCTTCACCCAGACCGCATATGAGAGATTGCCCGGGTTGTCTCCGGCCACCTCCGTGACCTGCGGCGTCACCGTCGTGCCAAGAACCTCCTTGCCATTGCGCGTGACCGAAACGATGCGCTCCGCCTTGGACGCAGCCTTGTTGCGAAAGACAACAAACACCGAACCGGCCGGCCCGAACGACAACGGCAATCGCACCACGCCATCCGCCGTATCGTAAACTGCGGGATGTTCAATGCGCCCCGAATCCGGCAACCACAATTCCGGGGCTTTGTTGCCAACGCGGAAGGCGGCGGTCGTGGTCAACGATTTCTCTTTGGGATTAGCGACAAAATAAATATCCGCGTCGGCGCTGTGCCGGTGGGTGAAACCGAGGCTCGCCGAATTTTCAAAATCCGGTTTCAAGCTCAGCTCCGCAAAAACGGCCTCGAGACTCTTGCCCCAGAAGACGCGGCCCTTGCCAAATGGGCGTTCCCCCGGCTGCTTCAGATCAGCATCGCCCCAGATTTCGCGGGCGAGTTTTTTCACTTCGGCGTCGCACGTCGGAAAATTCTCCAGACTCGGCGAACGCGCCGGCGGCGTTCCCACGACCGTCGCCCCGGCCTTCACCAGTTCGCCGATTTTTTTCAGCAATTCGGGCCGCATCGTCGCCGACGGCGGTAACGCGAGCAGCCGGAAGCTCATGCCGTCCGGCAGCACCAGCCGGCCATCTTTCACCGACAGCCGGTGCTCGATTACATCGCCATTGATGAAGTCATAGTCAAATCCTGATGGCAAAGCGGGTTGCTGCGTACCGCAAAATTTGGGCGCGTCCTCGCTGATGAAGTAGGCCACATCCGCCACATGTTTGCCGGCCTGCAACAGCACGCTGGACCGCCGCAGATAATCAATCCACGCCTTCGACTGCTCGAACCAGGTGTTGTTGCGGTTGAACTCCGTGCCGAAGCCGGCATTGATGCCGGGAAGCTTTTTGTCCGTCGGCTGATGAATATAGACGTGGAGTACGAACTGGTTGATGCCTTGGCAGAAAGCCCAGTCCCCGCGCGCCTTCAAGCAGCGTGGCGAGTTGATGAACGCCGGTCCGCCGGTGAACGCCTCCGCCCACGTGATCGGCTTGTCATAAATGTTTGCGGCGGAGGAAGCGTCGCGCAATTCATACCGGCCAAGATAATACGTGTCCTTCGAGTTCAGGAAATCGCCGTCGGCCCAAAACTCGCCGGCAATCTCGTCGCACAAACTGCCATACTGCAAAAACTCCGCCGGGAAACCCCAGTGCCCGTAATTCTCCAGCCACATTTTCAACCCATGCTCACGGCACAAAGCGCTTAGCCCGCCGACGTAATCCCGCGCTATCCGGTCCGCGACCAAACGCCGCAGATCCCAGAGGAAGCGATCCGATTGCTCCGCGCTGCCCACGATGCGCCCCGTCATGACAGGCAGGAAGCGAAGCGGATCATAACCGTACCGATTCTGAAAATCCGCCGCGAGACCGTCCGTCCAATTTTGCGACCCCACCTCATAGCTGTCCGCGACGACGTGCTTCCATGATTTGCGGTCTGCGGCCGGCATCCGTTTGAGCAGATTACCGACATACGCTTCGAAATGCGATCGCAACGGGACGCGGTTCATCTTGTCCACTTCATAACCGGTCGCTTCTGATGGCGCGGGGCCGTTCACCGTACCCGTCGGCGTCAGCGCCGTACGCAACACGACCCAATCCCCAGGCGGCACATCCCAGATTAGCGTGCCAGCTCCGGAGAGATTGGCGATTTCACCATCCGTGCCTTTGAACTGTAGCGGCTTTCCGTCCAGGGTATAATCGACCGTCAATGTCTTTACGACACCGAAAGCGGGATCACCGCTTTCGGCGATGCGCCCAACTTGAAACACTGATCCGCCTCCGTCCGCAATCTTCTGCACCTCGGCCCGCACCTCGCGCGTCCGTGTCCCATCACCCGGAACTCCATACACGGCCTTTTGGACCACAATCCTCCCCTGATTAGTGACACTGAGGGTGGCAAATCTACTGATGTCCAAGACATCATTTGCTTTCACAATCAGACCGGCTGAATCCGGTTCGGCACCGGCGGGCCAGGTATAAAAATCATAGAGCGCATGCGGATCCTGACACACCTTCTGCAAGGCTTTCTCCGCAAAATTTTCAACGCGCCCCGCCGGCGTAAGCCTGATCTCACCCAGCTCGCATTCCGCTGAAAAGGTCAAGCGGAAGAACCGTGCCGTGATAGCCGGAAATGTCGCCACTATCGGCGCGAGCGGCACAGGACCTACTCCCGCAATAAGATTATGCCGGTCGATCGAGAATTTTTTCACCCTCTGATAGTTCTGACCATCATAAGACGACTGCAACTCAGCAGCGACATTCACAGGTTTAATCGGCACAACCGTCACACTTCGGGCCGTGAATGCGGACGGCATCTCGAAAGTGACCGAGGTTGGCGTGCGCGCCGTGATCTTCGCAATCTCATCCTCCCCGGCCGGTGCTGGAAATGCCAACACCGCCAGATCCTGAAATTCGCCCGGCGGCACCGGCAGTTTGCCTGCGAAATGCTGCGGACCTTTCAATCTCATTTCCGGCAGTGTGACGTAACGCATGGCCTGCGACGGTTTCACCCACGGTCCGCCCGACTGGCTCCAGCCAGGGGAGTTGAAAAACCCGATGTCCACGCCGAGCCGCGTGCCTTCGCGGATGGCATGCTCGATGAAGCTCCACCACTCATCCGTGAGAGCCTTTGTCGTGCTGGTCGTAGGCGTGCCGCTCTGGCCGGTGATGACGCCGATGTAGCCCTCGCCAATGCCAACGCGCTTCATTGCTTCCAGATCGCGGGTGATGCCTTCTTTCGTAATCTGGCCGTCCATCCAATACCAATAACAGCGGGGCCGGGTGGTTTCCGGTGGTTGAGTGAAAGCGGATTCAAGCGAGCCGGCGTGAGCGGCACAGGCCAGCAAGCTGGCGAACAGGAGGTGCAGAAGTGTCTTTTTATTCATTTCTTCCTTTTTAGGGCTCTTGTTTCCTTCAGTGTCAGCGTGCTGAATCGTCACGGTTTGGTTTTCAACAACGGCTTCATCGCCTCAGCCAGGCTGTAACCCACCATGCAGTACACCCTGGCGCTTCCCTGATAATGGCAGTACCAGTTGCAAACGTGCCTGTCAGACTCCTTTTTGGCTTTCTGGTAAGCCGCATCAGTTTCCAGAGCCTTGTCGCCTGCTTCATTGATGGGTTGTTCCATCTTCTTGGAATTCGAGCTCTCCGGCTTGTCTTTCATTCGCTCCTTAATCTGAATCTCAACCGCCTTTCTCACCCGGTTTTCCTCCGCCCACATTTTCGCGGGCAATTCATCCAGCTCAGGATACCAGAAGGGCGCGGTCCGCACGTAACCCAACGAGCCTTTCAACTCAGGGCTGGTCGCGATCTTCGCCTGTGCGGCTCTGAAATCCATCATGTTCTTGTCGCCTTTCTCGCCGCCGACGCCGAGTTCTCCCATGACCACCGGCAGGTTCGGAACCTTGAACTCGGTTCGCAGGTCCTGCACCAGGTGAACGAAATTCGGGCAATACTCGTCATACACCTGCTGCTTGATTTCATCGCCAGCACACATGTCGTTCCAGCCTTGGAACCAGACGAAGCCGCAGAGTTCGGGCTTGAGCCCCTTGAGCTGCGGGAAGTCGGTGTCGAGGTTGGCCAGGCACTCCCTCACCTCTTTCACCATTTTGTGATAAGACGCGCCCATCTCCTCTGGCTTGTAGCCTGATTCATAGGCCGGTTTGCCGGCGCTGGGCGGCCGGAAATTTCCGTACAGGCTGTGCCCGCCCCAGCAGGTCTTGATCAGCAGAACCGGCTCGTTGAAGTAATCGCCCATCCCGATGCCGAACATCAGCTCCGGCCCGAACCAGTCCGCCCCCCAGGCGCCCATTCCCACCGACAGCGGGCGCATGATTTCTTCGTCCTTTTTCTGGTAATAGACAAACACATCATCGCGCACGACGAAGGAGCCGTCGTCGTTCTTGATCTTCTTCAACAGATACCCATGAGTCGGGTGCTCTCCCAGCCGGTCGAGCGTTTGCACACCGCCATGCCCTTCCATGTTCGACTGTCCGGCCAGAATGAAAACTTTCACCGTCCCCTTGGACGTGTCGGAAACTTGAGCGTTGAACGTTTCCCTCTCGCCTGCTCCCGCTCCACGGGCGGCGGGCTTGCCGGTAAACTCCTCGACGCTCAGCACAGGCGCCGGGTTCTTGTCGGCTTCGATTTCCTTGATCAGTCTTATAATGGACTGGATGTCCGGAGTCAGACTACTGTCCCACTGGTTTGCCTCATAACCCTTGCGCATTGCGACCATGGTTTCCCGGAGGCGGGGTATCATCTCTTTCGCAGCCCCGCCATACGTCTTCAGCGGTCTGATGCAGGGCTCCAGCTCGCGGCCCCATTCAAACTCGTTCATCATGTCCACACAGAGTCCCATCCCCTCGCGGATCCGAAAGCGCGCCAGCAGCTCCAATCCGGCCCAGCGGATGCCCATGCGGAACATCTCACCGCTGGGCGCATTCTTGCGGGTCGCGGCCAGGATCTCGGGCAGGAGCGCCTTGACATCCTCCTTTGAAAGCATCGGGTAGATCCCCGCAGCCAAGCTGCGGATGAGTCCGTCCTCGTTGGCGAGCACCTCTTTGAGTGCCGCATACAGCAAGGGCCGGTCCACGCTGTCGAGGGATTTCGACAGGATGGGGGTGGGCTCGTCGGTTCCCGGCATGGGCGCAAACAAGGCTTTCCCCACCTCGCCCACAAGGCGTTGGCGTGGATCCGTGGGCTCCTTAAGCGCCGCAGCCCGAAGCAGGCTGGAGACCTCCGCCTCGCGAACCTCCGGCCCCATGCACGGCAACGTCCGTGCGGCCAGCATCCTCAGCCACGGATCCTTGTCATTCAGCAGCGCGCGCACCTGCGGCGCCGCAGGATCGGCCTTGGGGCCGAGCTTGGCCAGCGCCTCGCACGCGCCATAACGGCTATTCGAATCTTTGCTGTCGAGCAGCTTGAGAAGCTGGGGCAGGAAGTCCCCTTCGCGGTGGCTCAGCGCCTGCGCCGAGCGAAGGCGAACCGCCGGCGACCAACTGGACAGCCCGGCCAACAAAGCATCGGCCTTGCGCTCCGCGTACCACTCCTTGCGCTCCCAGTTCTGGAAGGTGAAGCCGCTGCCGGCGGCAATCGTCTCGGCCACCTCCGCAGGAGAGAGCACCGGGGCCGCGCCCGGCTTGCGGCCTGTGAGGTAGAGGCTCTTGAGCGGAAGGGCGTAGCCCAACAGGTAGGCGCCTGTGCAGTCCCACCCGTTGAAGGAGTCCTCTCCGGGGAAGCCCACGAACTCGAGGCGGCCGTCCCAGCCGCGCGCCAGATCGTAGTACCAAGAGGTTTCCTTGAAATACGCGGACGTGGCGGCCGGTCCGCAGCGGGACACGCCCGGCAGCGCCCAGAGGATATTGAAGAAGTTCCCCGTATGTCCGCTTTCCCGCTCCGCGTAGGCGGCGGCGCCCATGCGCGAGTAGAACGCGGCGGCCTCGCGGTCGCCGAGCAGATCGAAGAGGACAGCGGCGCCGGAACACTTGCCGTTGTCGTCATGCCAGGGCCACGGCTCGTGATCGCCGTAGGGAATCGCGCCCCTGTTGACCCATTGTCGGAGAAAACCGCTGGCCTTGGCGATCCCTCTGTTCAGGTCAGGTTCCCTCACTCCGGCCTCGCGCGCGAGCACCATGGCCAGGGTCAGCGTGATCCCGGGTTGATTCATGCAGCCATAGCCGCCCAGATTGCCGCTGGGCTGTACGAATTTGTGGCCCCACGTTCCGACGCCGCTCATACCGCGTGCGATGTCCAGCGACAGGCGCCGCAGCCCAGCCAGTACTGTCGCATCCTTGGTGGCCAGCGCATACTCCGCCAGGAAAAGCGTGTTGTAGGCGTATTCCCAGGTCGGAAGTCCGTCAAGCTGCGGCTTGCACTCGGCCACCTTCTGCGCGTATTCGGCCACGAGCGGCCGGTATTCCTCTGGACCTGACGCGACCAGCGCCAGCAACGCCAGGGCATTCATGTCGTTCTCGATGCTGATCCGCACGTTACCGTCTTGGTCCTTGAAGCCCCGCTTGGCAATGGCTGCGCAGCCCTGCTCGAAGATGCGCTTGGATTTGGCGCAGCCGTAGGGCGCGGTCGGCGCATACGTCCCGAGCACCTGCAGCTTCAACTGGACGTTCTCCTTCTTGCCTGCGCGCCAGCGGATCAGCTTGAGCACGCCGCCGCCCGCCTCCTTCTCGGCCTCCGTGACGGCCTCAGCAAAGAGGCGGCGGGCGTCACCGCCGAAGGCCTGGCCGCTGACACCCGTCACCACGTCGCCTTTCTTCAGCACACCGTCGGCGGGAGAACCCTTGGCGACATCGGTGATCAGGATCTGGCGTGCGTCGTCGCTTTGAATCCCGCCTCCAATATTCCTGCTCCAAACCCAGCCGCGCGCGCCGGTGGCACCCAGCGTCCAGCGGTGCTCATTGTCCGGCTTGCCTCCCCGGATGAGATCCGGCGGCAGGTCGGCCGCCCTGCCCGCCATGCTCAGCAATAAGGCCGCAGCCATCAGGATAAGGCCTCTTCGCTGTTGCGCAAGCAGTCGTGATCTAGTTTTCATGGTTATTGTTTCAGTGCGATGGTTTCGTTAATAGCGGTCTTAAGCGTAAAGCGTGGGCCGGAGACTATTTCCTTTGGCTTGCCGTTGCGGATGATGCGGACGGATTTGTCCGGCCACGGATTTTGGATGGTGCAGTCAACGCCCTTTTCGCTTGTGATTTTTCATCAACAATTTGATATACTAGCTATACGAGGTGCTTGCAAAACCCCTGCGGACGGCGAGGACGCCGTCCCTCCAGTGCGATAAACGGCGGTTTTCCGCAGTCCAGGGAGGGGCGGCGTCCCCGCCGCCCGCTCTCGATAGGGGTTTTGCAAGAGCCTCTATACTATATAAGGCTCACGGTTTTGTCCATACGCATAAAGATGCGTAGGCGGGCTCGTCAGCGATTCGCCAGATGACTGGCCACGGTCTCGACACGGGAGCGCACCTCCGGCATATTCAGTTAGTCGGTTAAGGCATAGACCTTCTTCGCAAAGATGGCGGATTTCTCACCCCAGACGCGGGGTTCAGTCCTGTTCCAAGCCTCATCGAAGCCGGCGGCCCTGTATTTCGGTTTGCCGATGTAGCTCGCAAGCGCGGCATCCGACAATTCAACCGAATCGTCTGCGGCACCCGTCAGCACCAGATTCCACTGGGTGTCGTCCATCTTGAACAAGACGATCTTGCCGGAAATTGAAAGGGGCAACTCCTTGATCGGGGCGGGTGAGTCGCAGTAGAAGAACTCTTCCGTCTTAACCCACGTGACCACCTTGCCGTCCCGCAGCACGCGACGCTGTTGGAGGTTCGGGCCCGTGCAATAGAATCCGTTGTGCGGCAATTGTTCGCCTTTGTATTCAAACGGCCTCTCGCCAAAGTTGACGACCGTTTCAGAGCCGTTGGCAAACGTGGTTTTCTGCACCTGCAGATCATCCGTCAAAAACGCGTGCGCCGTCATCTGCTCGCCGAATTTATCGCGCATCGACGGCACGGTCAGATAATAGGTTTCCAGATGCTCCGCGCTGTCGTTCTTCCAATCAAAATTCACCTCGCTCCACAGCAGGGGCATGTCGCCATAGAGCAGCGTGACCCGGTCTTTCATCGTCTTGATTTCGGGCGCGACTTTCCAAAACCAGCCCGCGCTGTCTCCCCAATACCAGGTCGTCGCCACACAGTCATGATAGACCAGCTCCCAGAACGGGATGCGCTGGGTCGGCAGGCCATATTTCAAATATTCAGGGCTGAAATCGTCCCGCGAAACCGGTGCCCGCAAATGCCCCGCATTCCAACCGCTGGTGTTTTTTCCTGGTATCCACCAATTCGCCCCGCTCAAGCCACCTTCGGTGTAATCCACCAGATCGACGCCCCAATCGTTTCCGTGCTCGGTGCCGATGACTAGGCCCTTTTGCAGGTAATGCTGGAAGACCTCGCGCTTGTATTTCAGGTCTGATTTGCGGTCGAAGGTGTGCTTCTGATGGTAATCCTCCATGAGGCCGCCCGCCATGATCACGTCGATGAAGGTGCCGTTCCGGTTAGCATCGCCAATGCGGCCCTGACCGTAGGCCGTGGCTGCGTTGAGATACCTGGACGATGAACGCAAATAGTATTGTTTGACCACCCTCCCGTCGGGATCTTTCGTGGTCCACCCAGTCATCATTTCGCCCGTGCTCAACATGAGCCCATTTTCCTGAATGTTATCCGACTGAAACCCCAGCGGCCCTTCGGTGATGTCTCCGTAACTGTCATAACCCAGCGTGATATAGCCCAGATCACTCCACTTCCGGTTATCAGCACTCGAAAATTCAATGGCGAGAATCGCGCGCGTGATGCCGAAATTGCGCCATTTTTTCAGGAACTCGACATCACTGGTTTCTGCCCACAGGATCGGCGAACCTTTCAAGCGGTTGACCGTAGGCCGCTCCTTTGCCTTTTCCTTGAGTGTTTTGAGCATGCCTCGTTCCTTCTGATACGCGCGATAAAGCTCCGCCATTTTCACATAGCCGCCTTTCTCGATAAAGCGGTAGGTCGCGCGGCGCGGATAGGCGAACGTTCCCATGCTGCACTGCCAAACGGGCTCGGGCCAGAGCAAGCCGGCTTTACGCGAAAGGCGCACGTTCGCGTCGAGCGGACTTTCGATTTGCAGCAATAGGGCATCGCCTTTATCCCGATCGAATAAGCCGACCAGCGGCATGTTCATGCACCCCGTGCTCCCATAAACGATCAGCATCGCTTCGTTGTAGCCGACGCCCGTGTCGCCCTGTTTCTTGAGGACGCCACTCGAACGATCACAAAAGGTCAGATTTTACTTCTGAATTCTCGGGTTACGGGCTCCGCCCGCGTTAGTGCCTTACAAACCAACAACAGCAATAAAAAACAAGTTGTTTTACCACGAAGACACGAAGTGTACGAAGAAACACAAAGCCGGAGGGAGGGAGAAGGCTGTCAGGTGTTTAGGCTGTTAGGCTGTTCAACTCCTAA